>CAMCUG010000134.1 GCA_945878835.1 Chryseobacterium gleum
GAATACGTGAAACCTTCATAGGCCTCACGCAAGTCCATGTGCGCATCGATGTGAAGTATTCCGAAGTTCTCGTAACGCTCAGACAACGTCTGAAGATATCCGAGTGGAGTGCTGTGATCACCTCCGATTAACCCAACGGTTTTTCCAGCGTCTAACCACTTCTTGGTTTGGTCGGCTACATACTGAACCATATCGGCGCAGCCTTCGTTAATTTCTTTTAGAATCTCTACAAGCTCGTCGTCCTCTTCAATGCTTTCGCCTTCTTCCCAAGCTGAAATAATTTCTTCCGCTTTTTCCTTCAACGAATTACTTCTTGAATGAAGTGCACCGTTCTGCTCAAGCATAGCAATGCCTCTCTTCCACAACTCAGGAAATTCAGGATGGTGAAGATCTACTTGAAGACTTGATTCGAAAATATGCTCAGGACCTTCAGAAGCGCCGCCGCCGTAACTTACGGTAACTTCCCATGGAACAGGAAGAAGAACAATATCACTTTCGTCAATGGTGAATGGTAATCCAAACATTTGACTTTCCGCCAGACCCGCACTGTTGGGGTTGAAAGCGTTTATTTTCTCTTCTTTGTTCGACATGTTGAATTAGGCGTTCAAAACAGCTTTCACCTGATCCGCAGCTTCTTGAAGCGTAATGGCAGAGTGAACAGCTAAACCGGATTCGTCAATTAATTTTTTCGCTTCTACAGCGTTGGTTCCTTGCAAACGAACAATGATTGGAACTTGAATATCTCCGATGTTTTTGTATGCATCTACAACACCTTGTGCAACACGATCGCAACGCACAATTCCACCAAATATATTTACTAAAATCGCTTTCACAGTTGTGTCGCGAAGAATCATTCTAAATGCAGTTTCAACGCGCTTCGCATCTGCTGTACCTCCAACATCTAGGAAGTTAGCAGGTTCACCACCGCTTAACTTAATAATATCCATGGTCGCCATTGCCAATCCAGCACCGTTCACCATACAACCCACGTTTCCATCTAAGTTCACGTAGTTCAAACCAGCTTCACCAGCTTCAACTTCAATCGGATCTTCTTCTGTAGTGTCGCGCATTGCAGCGTAATCTGGGTGACGAAACAATCCGTTTCCATCAAGAGTAACTTTTGCATCAACAGCAAGAATGCGGTCGTCAGAAGTTTTTAGAACAGGATTAATTTCGAACATAGAGGCATCGCAACCCACATAAGCGTTGTATAATTTCTTTGTGAAGGAAATCATTTCCTTGAAAGCACCACCTGAAAGGCCCAGGTTGAAAGCTATGTTTCTTCCTTGAAAATCGGTAACGCCAGTCATAGGATCAATGAGTTCTTTGAAAATACGCTCAGGCGTCTTTTCAGCAACTTCTTCAATATTCATTCCGCCATCTGGAGAATAAACAATTACGTTTTTTCCTGCAGCGCGGTCCAATAAAATACTCATATAAAATTCACGAGGCTCAGATGCACCCGGAGAATAAACGTCTTCAGCAATAAGAACAGTTTGAACCAACTTGCCTTCAGCTTTGGTTTGAAGAGTTACCAAGTGTCCGCCTAAAATACCTTTTGCTTTTTCAGCAACTTCACCCAATCCTTTCGCTAAAACAACACCACGTGATCCTGTCTCAGTTACTGCACCTTTTCCACGTCCACCCGCGTGAATCTGCGCCTTTACTACGAACCATCCGGTTCCAGTTTCAGCTTGCAATTTTTCTGCAACCGCAGTTGCCTCCTCAGGGGTAGTTGCAACATAACCGCGTTGCACGATTACGCCAAATTGTGAAAGGATACTTTTTCCTTGATATTCGTGAATGTTCATAGTTCAATATTTGCGACGCGAATGTACTAAATAATGACGAAGTTTTTGTTCATCTTTGTGCTATGATTCATGCATCGGGAATTTATAAGGGATACGGAAAGGTTCAAGTATTGAATAACGTTTCGTTAGACATTCAAAAAAGTGAAATTGTTTCAATCGTAGGGGCTAGCGGAGCTGGTAAAACAACGCTTTTGCAAATCCTTGGCACGTTGGATAATCCAGATAAGGGAAAGGTGACTATCGATGGTGTGAATCCCTTCCAATTGAAACAGCGCGAGCTTGCGCGTTTTCGAAATTTACATCTAGGTTTTGTCTTTCAATTCCACAATTTATTGGCTGAATTTACAGCAACAGAAAATGTTTGTATTCCAGCGCTTATAGCCGGTGTAGAAAAGAAAGAAGCTGAAAAGAAAGCAGCATTTTGGTTGGAAAGACTAGGCCTTAGCCACAGAGCTGAACATAAGCCGTCTGAAATGTCGGGAGGAGAGCAACAGCGCGTAGCAGTGGCAAGAGCGTTAATGAACAATCCGAAAGTAGTCTTCGCCGATGAGCCCTCAGGAAATCTAGACAAGGCGAACGCGGTAGCACTACACAATTTATTCTTCGAATTAAGAAATGAATTCCATCACAGCTTCGTTATTGTAACACACAACGAAGAATTAGCCTCGCAAGCAGATCGCAAGATTGTGATGAGCGACGGTCAGATTATTTAATAAACGATGTCGCCCAGATTGAGCGGGAAAGTTTGAATAGAATCGGGAACAGAAGAATTGTGAAAGCGATACCCGTCAATAAAAATGTTTTCGGGTGAGTTAAAAATCCAAATTCCAAGATGCCGAGGGCATCACATGCTTTTAACGCAATTAAAATAGCCAACCACATGGTTACGGTAAGTCCCCAACTCACATAAGCAGCTCCGAAATAAAATCCAGGTTCGGGATTGAAATTAGTTCCACATTCCGTGCATTCAGATTTTACTTGACCGAGTTTATTGAAGGAGAGAATGGATTCGTTCACGAACAAATGGCCTTTACCACAATGTGGACATTTCATTTTCACGACTTTTCCGAAGGCTGTTTTTGACGCTGTTTCCATGTTGCGAAGGTAATGGGGATTAAAAACTATCGTTCGTGACGAAAGTCACTTTATTGGCAAACGAGCGTGTCGTAATATGCACCATAGCCCGCCCAAACGCCCAATCCACCTTCAACATTGGATTTCACATTGCTTGGAGAGGCAAAAGGAGATCCTTGATTCGCCAATTGATCTTCGTATGATTTATAAAATTTATAAACGTTCATATCGATACTGCAACCGCGGACTACAACCGTATCGCCTCGTTTGAAAAAACCACGCTCTTCACGACGGTCATCGAATTTATCACTGAATGCGATTGCCCCTCGGTAATAGGCGAAATCAAAATTGAGTCCATTGAAAAATTCATCATCGTATACACTAGGCATTGGACTTATGTAGATTAGATCCTTTTGTTGCCCGCGTAAATAAGTGTCTCTTGTTATCCATTGGGGATAATGACTAATTCGCTTAGCAGACCAACGGTAGGCATTTCCTAACGAATCTGGATCTGTCATATTTCCATAAATAAAACCCAAAGAATCGAGTGGGTTCCCCGAAGGCGATTCAAACCAAAGACTGTCAAGTGGTACTGGGAAATTTACTTTGGTAACTGCGTGCAAATGATGATTGTCTTTGTCAACAATGAGAGTATATGTTTCTCCGGACAGTCCAAGTGCCTGTGGTGACAAGGAGGTGTAAACACAAATATTTAAGCCGAGCACAGCTTCTGGTGATAGACCTGAAATTTGAGAAGCAAGCATAAGTTGTTCAATAGTCATATCTACTGGGCAAAACATGTCCAACGTTAGTGTATCTGTTCCATGAACCATTTTCACTTGAGCATCCTTTACATAAGAATTGGCAAGGGCATTTAAGTCTGCAGGATCGAAATAACCTGCTGAATAGCTAAGTATGACAATCGGAGCTTGCCCCGGCTCAATGCTCCCTTGTACAACAATTTTCGCGTCCGCTTGAGGTAAATCAACCGTAATGTCTTTTTCGCAGCCGACAAGAAATAGAGCAGCCACTATCACAATTCCTAAAGCACCAAACGATTTTTTCATGTTTGTAAAATTACAATCAATTTCTTCCGACAATAAAAATATTTTGGTGTCGTTTTTGTTCAACTTGAAATCAAATTATTTTTGTCAATATAAACTAAAAAAGTATGAAAAAGAGTCTAGTCACTCTCGCCGCAGCCTTTGCTGGCGGTCTTATTGCCATGGCTGCATACCATTTTGTGGTGAAGCCTAATTCGAGTTCTTTCGATTGGAATTCAAATGTTCCCGCAGCTTTTGCGAATTATTCGGGAATGCCCGGCGCTGGCGGAGATTTCGTTGTAGCCGCCGAGCGAACCGTGAATTCAGTGGTCCATGTTAAAACAGAGATAAAAACAACTTCTTATGATCCTTGGGGAGGCTTCTTCGGTTATCAGCAGCAACCACAAACTCAAATGGCATCTGGATCAGGTGTCATCATTTCAGCAGATGGATACATAATCACAAACAATCATGTCATAGACGGTGCTGAAAAAGTGACAGTCACTTTAAACAACAACAAAAATTATGAAGCAACATTGGTCGGAAAAGATCCGAGCTCGGATATTGCCGTTTTGAAAATAGACGAGTCGAATCTTCCTGCGATTGCATGGGGAAACAGCGACGCCGTTCATATTGGTCAATGGGTTCTAGCAGTAGGAAACCCTTTTGAATTAACCTCTACCGTTACCGCAGGAATCGTTAGCGCGAAGGGCAGAAACATTAATATCATTGGTGAAGGAAGATCAGGTGAAGTGTTACCAGTCGAGTCTTTTATTCAAACAGATGCTGCAGTGAATCCAGGAAATAGCGGGGGAGCCTTGGTGAATACCAATGG
>CAMCUG010000135.1 GCA_945878835.1 Chryseobacterium gleum
GTTACATCTCCTTCCGCATTTTTCTGTGCCGAAATTGCCCCATAGAATATTGGGAAAATCGCGGTGCCAATAACCAGATTGTAAACCGAATTGGCCCAATCGTACATGGCCCATCCGTTCTGAATCTTTTTGCGAGAGAGCGTGTTTTCCATCATGTTACTTTTCAATTTTCAACCAAAATGAACCGCCGTGTTTTTCCACCACGTGCGGAAGAGCATTCCAGATGGGTTCTATGATTTGACTTAATTCTTTGTTTTCAGAAAGATAATAATTTGGAATCATGGGCGCATACTTCTCGCTGTTCGCTAAAAGAAATGCTGCCAACATGTATTGCTCTGAATAAAAACGATCGCACATAAACTGCGGATAATCGAACGGCAAATAAACATCGTGAATCTGAACAATAACGCCCTTCTTCAAACGCGGAAGCACTTCCAAAAAGAAAACAGTTGCATCTGAATTCGGAAATACGCGATGAGAATTATCTACAAACAAAATGTCGTTCTCTTCAAGATCTTCAAGAAAATCGAAATTGCAATCTTCAAAGGGAGAACGTAGGATGGTGTTAGCTAGTCCATCTATTTCAGCGCGAGGCATTGGGTCTATGGAAATGATTTCGGCATTCAACCCTTGTTCTGTGATTGCCTTGTGCGCCACCTTGGTTGAATTACCTGATCCAATTTCAACATAACGTTTCGGCTTCAATTCTGAGATGGCTGTATACAACATAACCATATCCAAACCCGGTAAAAACAAATTATTCCAAAACGGTTCTTGCGCCGAAGGTTTCTCGGTGTTGTTTTTTATAGATTGAAAATGATGCGTGTACTTCAATGCAGCGTGCAGCCACGTCTTGTATTCGCCTTTCCTATTTTCAATTATGGAAAGCAATTGCGGATGCGCAGGTTGTCCATGTCCGTATCGCGGTTCAAAAGAAACGGGGTATTCCAGAATTAATTTCTGAAACTTTGGATGCACTAATTTGAATAATCTTTTAATCATGTTCGCGATTCAATCTTCTAACTAAAAAAATCAATAGCGAATGTACTACCTTTGCGTCAAAGACCGAAGAGGATTCATCGCTGGTTGAAAAACTAGAGGAAAGTCCGGGCTGCGCAGAGCGCCGCACCCTGTGAAAAGCGGGGGACGTTAAACGCAAGTTTAATGGACAGACAGTGCTGCAGAAATTAAACCGCCATTAGAAATAGTGGTAAGGGTGAAAAGGGGGTGTAAGAGACCACCGTCGTTCTTGGTAACAAGACGAGCTAGGAAAACCTTGCGGGCTGTAAGATCAAATAAACCGGGGCCGTTGGATTCGTTCCAACTGAAGAGTTGCTCGCTCAATCTCGGAGGGTAGATCGCATAGATAAATGATGAAACATGTGGCAACACATGAACAGAACTCGGCTTACGCTCACGGTCTTTTACTTTTTTTTGAATCATGAAAAAACAAAATACGGTTTGGCTTCTTCTTGGATTGGTGGCTTTCACTTCGGAATGCAAACATTACGAAACAGATTTTTGTGAGCATCCCATAAATCTAAATTTTCCAGATACGATTCAGACTATCTATTTCGGATCATGCTCGAGAGAATTCAAAGAGCAACCCATCCTTTGGAAGATTGCAGCGCAAAATCCAGATCTATTCATTTATCTCGGCGACAACGTATACGGCGACACCGAAAACATGAATGAACTGCGCAATAAATACGTCATGCTCAGTTGCAAACCCGAGTTTCAAAATTTATGTTCCACCACCCCTATTCTTGCGGTGTGGGATGACCACGATTATGGTCACAACGATATTGGCTACGAGTACTGCAAAAAAAGCGAGTCAAAAGAAATCTTTCTCGAATTCTGGCAAGAGCCTTCCGTATCTGAAAGACGCAATCACGAAGGCATTTACGACGTGCGATATTTCGGAGATTCTGTCCATCGTGTTCAAATTATTCTTCTAGATACCCGAACCTTTCGAAGCAAATTAGAAGAAAACAACAACGGCTACGTTGCAAGCAACGACGTTAACAAAACCATGCTAGGTTCTGTGCAATGGAATTGGTTGTCTCAAGTGCTTTTGCAGCCCGCTCAAATTCGTGTCATTTGCACTTCAACACAATTCGCAACTGAGCACAACTCAATGGAAGCATGGGCAAACTTTCCACTAGAGCAAGATCACATGGCGCAAGTTATTCGGGAGGCACAAGCTAATGGTGTGGTGTTCATTTCGGGAGATGTCCATTACGCCGAACTTTCAAAAAGAATGTACAATGGAAATTATCCGCTCTACGACCTAACATCGAGTGGACTCACGGAAGACAATGAAGATATATCTGAGAATGCCTTTCGTGTTTTCGACGCTTACAACCAACCCAATTTCGGAGAAATCGAAATCAATTGGACCGGAGCTACGACAATCATATTCAAGGCGCATGACTTGAATGGAGATGTCATTCGTGAATTCAGCGTCTCGCTGAGTGAATTGCAATTTTAAATTAGATCTTCGAATCTAAAAGCTGCTGTCTTTCTTCGGGAGTATTGGCATTCATTAAGAATCTTGAATCTTGAATGGAAAGTATTTCCACCGTTCGATTGAAAAGCATTTTTCGCGGACAACTCTTTCCGCTTGCCCACACTTTCATTAATGCCGAAAAAGATTTCGTTTCGTAGATGGAGCACAACGGCTCTGGCCCACCATCCAAAGGCGATGCGTAACAAGTCGCAAAAGCTTTCGCATTTCTCTTCTTCAACAAAAATTCAAGTTGTTCTTTTTGAAGATTCGGAAGGTCACACGCCACAACTAATAATGCTGTTTGGGGAAGGCTTCGCATTGCTGAAGAAATTCCCCCTAGCGGACCTGCTCCTTGAATTTGATCTGTAATAAACGGTCTTTTCAAGAACGCATAATTTTCTTTTTGTTCTTCCCGAACGGAAAGAAAAACTTCCAACCCCAACTCCTCCAACAATAAAAGCAAATGTTCTGCTTGTGTTTTTTCATGGTACTGAATAAGCCCTTTCTCTTCGCCCATTCGACTGCTCTTTCCACCCAATAAAATCAATGCTTTTAGAGGAGCCTCTTCAAAAAATGTTGAAACAAATTCCAGAACGTCTTCCTTCAACATGAAAATTTTTGTTTCGGGTTGAAGTAAGAGTTGAACAAAAGCAGGTACCTCTGTCATTCCTTGCGGAAGGACAATGGCTAAAACATTCGTCAATTCTGCGCTTCTCTTGATGAGACTCTTCTCTTTTTCAAGATTTACAAAAATGATTTGGTTGGAAGCCGCATGGTGATTGCCATTCACTAAGGCCCCGTCGAATTCCTGAAGAACCGTTTGGTCAAGTCCCGTTTCTTCTTGAAGAAGAAAATGATTTTCGTGTGTGGTAATTCCAATCGAAACTTCTAAATTTCCTTCGGCGTGAGAAGCATCTACATAAGCCAAACGCTGATTCACTTCCAACTGAAAATAATTTACCCACTTTATTATCTCTTCGCAAGTGGTGCCGTATAGTGCCAACTCGCGTGAATGCCAATTTGCCTTGGATTGAAGGTTCATTACTTGTAAATGTATGTCGATTTCCCTCCTGACTTTTCCAACAACTTCACTCCTCTTATTTCCATTTCGAAGCTCATGGCCTTGCACATGTCGTATATCGTCAGCGCCGCAACAGACGCGCCTGTGAGCGCTTCCATTTCAACACCTGTCTTACCGAATGTTTTCACGGTGCACAAAACACGAGCACCAGTTTCTGTCTTTTCAATTTGCACTTCAATTCCTGTAATGGCCAGCGGATGACACAAGGGAATTAAACTCGACGTTTGCTTCACCCCTTGAATACCGGCGATACGAGCCGTTTGGAACACGGGTCCTTTTGGCGATTGGTATTCGTTGTTTTGAAACAACACATTTAAATTCTCTGGGAAAATAATTTCAGCTTGCGCCTTCGCTATACGCAGTGTGTCGGCCTTTTGGGAAACGTCGACCATAGCCGCGTTTCCCTTTTCATTCACATGTGACAATTTTTCCATCGTTTCAAATTTATGAAAGGAATTCAATTAAATATTCTTTTTAACCTGTAAGACAACCTTTTCCCCATTAAAAGGGTTTTATATTCGTAGATAGAAATCATGCGACACACAGCAATTTTGAAATTAACGTCCTTCTTGCTAAAATCCTTTTTTAGCTTGCTGTGTGTTTTCATTTCTTTTGAGAGTTTTGCCTCGCACTTAATTGGCGGGGAAGTCTATTACACGCACACTTCAGGAAATAATTACACGGTTACGTTGAAAATTTTCCGTGATTGTGGTCCTGCGAATGTGAACGGAACAGATTTCGACGCTGCTGTTTCGATTGGCATTTTCACGAGCAACAACGCTCTCTATACCGATCTTTCTGTTAATTTAATTAGCACGAATGTCACCACCATTCCAATAACGCTAAACAACCCGTGCTTTGTTCTTCCTCCAGATATTTGCGTAGAACAAGCCATCTACACGGGCAGCGTTAACCTTCCTTCAACACCCGGAGGATATAACATTGTTCACCAGCGTTGTTGCTTTCAGCCCAGTATTGACAATTTAATTTCTCCCCAATCGCAAGGAGTTTCCTATGTGGCGCATGTGCCTGGTACAAGCGAGCTTGCCGTTGGTTACAACTCAAGTCCACGATTCACGAATTTCCCTCCCCCTGCCTTATGCAAAGACGCATCTTTCACATTTGACCATTCGGCAGTAGATCCAGATGG
>CAMCUG010000136.1 GCA_945878835.1 Chryseobacterium gleum
ACCGCTTGGTATGAGCAGAAAATTGTTCCATCTGCCGCTTCAGCTAATTGAGGATGTGAAGCGGTGCCTGCGTTTCCGTATTGACCAACTTCTGTGATTGAAGCAGGAATAGTTGCGTCGAGATCTGGAGAAACTCCAATTTCAAGAACTTCATTAGCGGGATCAACCATGTTTTCGTTCCAATATGCAATACTTCCTGCTAATGGGAAGTAGCTGTAGGATGAATCAATAACACCTATATCATCGGTATAGAACATTGTTCCGAATGCAGCGTGAGCAGTGCCGCTTGCATCGATGTAAACCGCACCGGCTCCGTCAGAGGAAAGAATAGTATCTTGAAGACCATCTAATTCGATATCTGTTCCTTGGTCAATAACATAGTTATCGATAGGGAAATCCCAGATAGTGCTGCGCGCCCAAGTGGTTCCGTTGTCGTTAGAAATCCAGATGTAAGAATCTTGAAGCTCACCGAAAGAAGCAATTGCAATTTTATTTCCACGAGCGTAAATAGCATAAGCGTCTCCAGAAAAACCGCTTACCAACGATGTATCTTCCTCACCAGGAAGTAACGCTTCTGTCAAATCCCATGTTGCACCGCCGTCTGTTGAACGGTTGTATAAGATAGGACCAGTCATTCCGTTGGTGAATGCACCGGCGTTAGGATCTGCCAAACATACCATGTGAATGCTGTTTCCATCAGCACCACCTGCAACTGCACGTGGCCAAAACATTGCAAATCCTGAAGGCGTTGGCACAATAGAGTTTACCCATGTTCCAGTTCCAATTGCAGGGCGCGTCCATACTTTAATTCCTGCAGAACCGCTGTGGTTCATCAAGACTTCAGAACCGTTTGCCGGGTGCATCAAAGATGTCCATCCCACACGCATGCTTTCAACACGTTGTGTGATATCATCTTGCCAAACACCTGCAGTGCGATAGTTGTATCCAGTTCCGCGGTCAGGGTAAGTGTCAGAAGAATTTGTTGCACTGAAAGTGAAGCATGCCGCAACTCCGGCGTCATCAGCAATGATACGGTTTTGAATACTGCCGTTGGTTTGCAAGTCGTAAATAGAGGTTCCTACATACTCTTCCACTTGAACCAGACTCTTAGCAGTAGAAACGGCATAGGGAGCTTTGCATTTTTGTGAAGGAGTATCACCAACTGTTGTGTTGGTGTAGGGGTTGAATTTCGCTGCCTTGTTTTGTGAGGCAGTCAAGGTGGTTGGAATTTGCTGAGCGCTTGCGCTGAGCGCAATTCCCATAGCCAATGTAAAGTATAGTCTTTTCATAGTAGTGGTTTAGTTTAACGAACTAATTTAGCAAAAATTGGTTTCAATCTACGGAACTGAGAAAAAAAAATATGAAAGCGATAATAATAAATATTGGAGACGAGCTGTTGATTGGTCAAACCATTAATACCAATGCCGCATGGATGGGGCAATATTTAAACAGCTTCGGAATTGAAGTGGAATCGTCGCTTTGCATTTCTGACAAAGGGCCTGTGATCTACAGTGAAATTGACAATGCCTTGAAAAAGGCAGAGGTTGTTTTGGTGACCGGAGGTTTGGGCCCAACGAAAGACGACATTACGAAGCATACCCTTTGCGAGCTTTTTCAAACGGAATTGGTTATGCACGAACCGAGCTACTTGCGCGTGAAGGAGTTTTTCGAAATGCGCGGGCTGCCGTTTTTGAAAATGAACGAGCACCAAGCTCTGGCTCCGCAGGCCTGCACCGTTTTAGAGAATATGGTCGGGACAGCCAACGGCATGTGGTTCGAGCGTGACGGACATGTTTGTGTTTCACTTCCTGGGGTGCCTTTTGAGATGAAATATTTGATGGAACACGATGTTGTCCCGCGAATTCAACAAAAATTCGAACTTCCAAAAATTGTACATAGAACGATATTAACGCAAGGCGTGGGAGAGAGTTTTATTGCAGATCTTTTAACTGACTGGGAAAATTCATTGGCCGCGGAAGACATTCATTTAGCATACTTGCCTTCCCCTGGAATGGTGAAGTTGCGAATGTCAATTTATGGCGGTGCTGAGGAAACTATTCTTCTTGAGCGCATCCAAAGAAAAGAAGCTGAACTGCACGCCCTTGTGGGGGAAGTCATTTTTGGATATGAGAAGGACACCCTCCAAAGCGTGTTGGTGGAAAAATTAAAAGAGGCGGGAAAAACAGTCAGTTTTGCCGAAAGCTGCACGGGTGGAATGATGGCGCAGAAGGTTACGGATGTTTCAGGTGCAAGCCAGGTTTTTCACTCAGGATGGGTGGTTTATCACGCAAAATCGAAATCAAAAGAGCTAGGCGTCGATCCGGAAATAATTTTGAAACACGGTGAGATAAGCGGGGAAGTTGCAACCGCAATGGCCGATTGCGCCCGGCTTAAATCGGGAAGTGATTTTGCCTTGTCGTCCACAGGTTGGGCAGGCCCAGAAGGCGGCGATAAAATTCATGGTGTTGGGACAATTTTCGTTGCTCTTTCAGCCGAAAAAGGGACAATTGTTAAGGAGCTGAAGTTTGGAAAGAACCGCATGCGCAATCGAGAAATGGCCTCTGACGCAGCTTTTATGCTTTTAATCAAAGAAATTCAGAAGTAAAAATTGGATTTATTAAAAACGCGCGTATATTTGCACCCCTTTATTCACAAAAACTCATTCACATGCCACGCATTTGTCAAATTACTGGAAAGAAGACAATCTCTGGAAACCGAGTTTCCCATTCTAATGTTAAAACACGTAGAAAATTCTATCCAAACTTGCAGTACAAGCGTTTTTGGTTGGCTGAAGAAAGTCGTTGGGTGCAATTGCGTGTAACGCCGAAAGGAATGAAAACCATTAACAAAATTGGTTTGGCAGCTGCTATGAAAAGAGCAAAAGAAAACGGAATCGGATAATTTTTTTATATTGAAATTGAAAAAGGTTGAGTTCGCTCAACCTTTTTTGTTTTACACTCTTTAATTTCTCTTAATTTTCCTATATTTGCACCCCTTAAAACGTGTTGAACAATATTGAATTTACATGCAAAATAGATCGCTACTCTGGATTTTTATTATCCTTCTAACATTATCAGTTGGCTACCTTCTGTCGTTTAGCTTCATTTCGAAGAGCTACGAAAACGTGGTGTTTCAAGCTGTTGAAGAGTCTATCACAGACGAATTAGTAAAAGGTGAATTGTTGAAGAATTACGGCGACACCATGGTGGTTGCGGATTCTCTGCGTGGAGCCGGATTTGAAGCCTACCGCGACAGCATCATTACCATGCGTCACGGAAGCATCGAGAGTTTCGTAAAAGCAAACTTTGACACACAACGCGAAACGTTGTTCACTTCAAAATACAATAAAGCTCTTCGCGACAGCGCAGATGCAGTGGCGTTCCCGTTGATGGGTTACAGCTATAGCTATTTGAAATCTCACGAGTTAGCCTTAGGTCTTGACTTGAAAGGAGGAATGAGCGTTACCCTTGAGGTGAGTATTCCTGATTTGATATTATCGTTGAGCGATTACAGCACTGACCCTACTTTCCTAACTTCTATTGATAACGCGAAGAAAGCGCAATTGAACAGCACGTCTGATTTCTTAACTCTTTTTGAAGAAGAATGGAAAAAGTCTAGCGGACAAGGGCAGTTGTGGAGAAAGTTTAGTAACCAGACGAATCAAGATAAGTTCAAAGCGAACATGTCTGATGAAGATGTAATTAAAGTGTTGCGTAAGGAAGCGAACGATGCAATTGACAACACAGAAAACATTATTCGCAAGCGTATTGACCAATTTGGCGTGACTTCACCAAACGTTCAAAAGCAATCTTTGACAAGCCGTATTGTTGTTGAATTACCTGGTGTTACAGACCAAGAGCGTGTTCGTAAGAACTTGAAGAGTACAGCGAATCTTGAGTTTTGGAACACATACTTCAACGTAGAAATTGCGCAAGCAATGGTTGACTTGAACACAGCCTTAGGCAAAATTCAAGCGCCAGAGTTGTATGCACCTGTTCAGGACACAGCGAAGAAAGATTCTACCGCTACTGCACCTGCAGTGAAGCCAGACGATCAATTAACAGACGACGAGAAGAAGCGTAAATATCCGTTATTCTCAATCTTTGGCCCGAATATACCTAGAGACAATCAAGCGGTTCCTTCAGCTATTGCGGGTTCTGCAAGAGTTTCAGACATGGAAGCGGTAGACCGCATCTTCAATTCTGACCTAGCGAAGAGCATGTTCCCAAAAGACTTGCGTTTGATGTGGAGTGCAAAACCTGAAAAGGGTGTTGCAATTCTTTACGCAATCAAAGCTGACGAATTAAACGGACGTGCTCCACTTGATGGAAAATCAATTGTAGATGCGCGTCAAGATTTCGATCCTATCAAAGGCGGTATTGTGGTTGAAATGACCATGAGTGCTGATGTTGGAGCTCCGAAGTGGAAAGAAATGACTGCGAAGAACGCAGCAGACAACAACAGGGCGGTGGCAGTAGTTATGGATAATTTGGTTTATTCAGCGCCATCTGTCAACGAAGAAATTCCAAACGGAAAATCAGTAATCACATTTGGTTCTGGTGACAACCGTGACAAACAAATTATAGAGGCAAAGGACTTAGCTGGATTATTGAAAGCAGGATCCCTTCCAGCACCAGCGAAGATTATTGATGAAGTTGTTGTTGG
>CAMCUG010000137.1 GCA_945878835.1 Chryseobacterium gleum
AGTAAAAGATTTGGGTGATGAGTATCAGAAAGCGGCTCAAGAGAAGTTTATTAAGGTTCAAGAGGCATACGATCAACTCAGAAAGGAGCGTGGAATGAAGTAAATGCGTCGAACTCGATGCGTTGTACATTGAAAACTTTTCGATATATACTGATTTGAAAATAATATTCCGGACGGCACTATTGGTTTTCAGAGGAGAAAAAAACGCAGATTAACATGAGTCAAAATCTAATTTACCCGTTCGAAGTTGAAGCCAACGTGAATCCTTTGGTTCCCGTTCGGTTCTATCCTAAAGTTATCTGGATTATGGGGCTTTCAGGTTCGGGGAAATCTACTATAGCCAAGGAAATAAAAGACGTTCTGGAGCAAAAAGGAATTGTTACAGCGCTATTGGATGGAGATAACTTGAGATTTGGGTTAAACAACAACCTTAGATTTACAGACGAAGATCGCATAGAGAATGTTAGACGTGCCGCTGAAGTTGCCAATCTTATGCTCAAGTCTCGAGTTTGTGTGATTTGCTGCCTTATTACGCCCAAGAAAGAGGCCCAAGAAATTGTGCAATCTGTCATTCCTTCAGAGAAATTATTCGCCGTTTATCTTTCCACAACGCTGGAAGAATGTGAGCGAAGAGACATTAAGGGCCTATACGCAAAAGCGCGTAGAGGCGAAATAAAAGGTTTCACTGGTATCGACAGTGCTTTTGACGTTCCCTCTTTTGCTCATTTCACATTAGACAATACCCATCAAAGTGTTCAAGAATCAGTGAATGAAATACTGAATAATATTCAATTAGAGAAACATTCATCATGACCCATTTAAAAGAGCTAGAAGCTGAATCTATTTTCATATTGAGAGAAACTGCCGCGCAATTCGATAAGCCCGTACTCTTATTCTCAGGAGGAAAAGACAGTATTGTGATGACTTATCTTGCCAAAAAAGCCTTTTGGCCAGCTGCTATTCCTTTTCCTTTGTTACATATTGACACCGGACACAACTTCGAAGAGACACTAACCTTCAGAGATAACTTAGCCAACCAACTCAATGCTGAGTTAATCGTTCGTTATGTTCAAACTTCTATTGATGAAGGAAAAGCAACCGAAGAAACAGGGCCCAATGCAAGCCGAAATGCGCTTCAAACAATAACCTTACTCGATGCTCTTTCTGAATTTCAATTCGATGCAGCCTTGGGAGGTGCAAGACGTGACGAAGAAAAAGCACGTGCAAAAGAACGTTTCTTTTCGCATAGAAATGCCTTTGGACAATGGGATCCAAAAAATCAAAGAGCAGAGCTGTGGAATATTTTCAATGCAGAAAAAAAATTCGGTGAACATTTCCGTGTTTTCCCCTTAAGCAATTGGACCGAATTAGATATTTGGAATTACATAAAGGAGAAAAACATTCCACTTCCCAATTTGTACTTCAGTCATGACAGACCGGTCTTTGAAAGAAGAGGTAGTTTGCTTGCGGCATCCGAATTCCTTCCGCTTCAACCCAATGAAGTAATTTCAACCAAACCTGTTCGATTTAGAACCATTGGTGATATTACTTGCACAGGTGCAGTTGAGAGTATTGCAACCAGTATTGACGAAATTATAGCGGAAATAGCAACTTCAGATGTTACTGAAAGAGGAACGCGCAGCGATGATGCTCGATCTGAAACAGCCATGGAAGACAGAAAGAAACAAGGATATTTTTAATCCCGTTGTATGAAAAATTTCAACTCAGATATCGCAATCATTGGTGCCGGATTTTCAGGAACCTTAGTCCTTGCAAACATTGTGAAGTCTGCGCAAAAAAATTGCTCTATTGCTATTATTGACAAACTTGAATCATTCAACAAAGGAATTGCCTACAACCCGAGCTCTTCATCGTTTTTGTTGAATGTTGCAACCAAGCGAATGAGTGCCTTTTCCGACGATCCCGATCATTTTTTAAATTGGGTTTGTAAACAAAATTCTTTTGATTCATTCAACAGAGAAGCACTCGCGAATTCGTTCCTTCCAAGAGATATTTATAGACAATACCTGTCTTCCATTTGGGATGAAACAATCGAACTGGCTGAGACTAAAGACATACAAATCGAATGTATTTATTCTTTTGCTCGAGACATAAACGTACTCGACGACAAATACACGGTTACAACAGAGAGTGGTGATCACATCATTGCAAATCAAGTTGTTCTTTCTACGGGGAATCAAACCCCGAGTAACAAGGTGTTGAGACAAAAACTAGACATCAATCATTCTCGGTATTTCCAAAACCCATGGAAAATTGAGGCCATTACCAACTTTGAGCCGGACCTAGATATCTTAATCATTGGAAATGGTTTAACTATGTTAGACACTACATTGGGTTTGGTTGAAAACCATTTTCAAAATAAGATTTATGCTGTGTCTACTAACGGATTCAACGTTATTCCTCATTTGCACAACAACATAGCATACACCTTCGACTTAAATTTAGAAGATCCAAATTTCTCATTGACTTATCTCGTACAAAAGGTAAATGCTGAAGTAAAAAAACTAAGTACGCTTGGAATTACTTCTGAGCCTGTTGTAGATGCTTTAAGAAGTAAAACTCAAGAGATCTGGAAGAAACTTACTGTTGCTGAAAAGAAATCTTTCATGCGTCACTTGCGTCATATTTGGGGTGCTTCAAGACATCGAATTGCTCCACATATTTATCGAAAAATGCAAAATTTTCGCATGAATAAAAAGCTTGATGTGATTGCTGGTGAAATTCATAAGATTTCCGATGCTGGAACGCATCTCGAAGTTATGCTTTTCAATAAAAAATCAAACAAATTCAAAACAATTAAGGTTTCACGCATAATCAATTGCACAGGCCCTCAATCCAATTTGAAAGAATCTGAGAATTATTTGCTTCACAAATTATTTATTGAAGGACTTCTTAGTCAAGACGAACTTAATTTGGGGACAAGAATAGACTTGAAAACCTACGAAATTTTAGATTCTAACAACAAGAAGGTTCCTTGCTTGTATACCCTCGGTGTTAATCTCAAAGGTGAGCTTTGGGAATCTGTTGCCGTCCCTGAATTAAAAGTACAAGCGAAAGAAGTGGCTCAAATTGTTGTTCTGAATTTGAATTAGCAAAGCCTTTCAACAAATGAAAAAATAGAAAGTTTAGAATACGTAAAATGAAAAACATATTAAGATTTACAACGGCCGGAAGTGTTGATGCTGGAAAGAGCACGTTGATTGGACGTTTATTTTACGACAGCAAAAAAATATTCAAAGACCAACTATCTGCCATTGAATTAAAAAGTAAGAGTAAAGGATTTGACTACATCGACTTATCTCTGTACACAGACGGATTGAAAGCCGAACGCGAACAAGGAATTACAATTGACGTTGCGTACAGATATTTCGCTACGCCGAAAAGAAAATTCATTATCGCAGACACTCCTGGACACATTGAGTATACCCGCAACATGGTCACTGGCGCATCTACCGCAAATGCCGCTGTGATCTTAATAGACTCGCGAAAAGGGATTTTAGAACAAACGCGTAGACATACAATTTTATCTTCTTTATTTGGAATTAAGCATCTAGTTGTTTGTGTAAATAAAATGGATCTCATGGATTATTCTGAAGAACAATTCAATGCGATTGTCGAACAATTTCAAGAATTACTAAAAAGTGTAAATGTTTCAACTTGTGATTTCATTCCCATTAGTGCGCTCGGAGGGGATAATGTCATAAACAAAAGCGATGCAATGTCTTGGTACAAAGGTTATACGCTTATTGAAACTTTGGAAAATGTAGACCTTGCTCAAGACCACCTGAACTCGCCAACACGATTGGCTGTTCAATATGTCATTCGTCCTCAAAAATTTGAATTTCAAGACTTCCGCGGTTACGCAGGCCGAATCGCTGGAAACGGATTTCGCATTGGCGACGAAATTGCTGTTGCGCTGTCTGAAAAAAAATCGACTATTACAGGCATTTACTTGGGTGAAGACTCTAGAAATATTGCCGTTCATGGCGAGTCTGTTACAATCACGCTAAGTGATGACATTGATATTTCACGCGGCGACATGCTCACATTAAGCTCTGAGCCTTGTTCAAAATCGTCGTCGTTCACCGCTAAAATTTGTTGGTTCTTTGAAAAACCAATGGCTCTTCATCAAAAACTAATATTGCGCATTGGAACATTGAAGACAATGGTCATGGTATCTGGAATTCATTCCAAGTTGAATATAGATACGCTTTCAAACGAAGAAACAACAACGCTTCAATTAAATGAAATTGGGAAGGTCGAATTTATATCTTCAGAAGAAATCCCTTATGATTCATACTTGAAGCAGCAAGCATCTGGTTCGTTTATTCTCGTAGATCCACAATACTTAAATACAATAGGCGGAGGAATGATCTTGTAATCTTACTCTTTTGCCTCTTTTACTTTTACTGCGCTACAGATGAGGAAGTTAAAAAAGCCTTCCGAAAAATGGCTATGAAATATCATCCAGATAAAGTGAAAGATTTGGGTGATGAGTATCAGAAAGCGGCTCAAGAGAAGTTTATTAAGGTTCAAGAGGCATACGATCAACTCAGAAAGGAGCGTGGAATGAAGTAATTGCGTACCTTTACTTCACTCATTTCTACTATGAAAAATATATTCTTTTC
>CAMCUG010000138.1 GCA_945878835.1 Chryseobacterium gleum
TGGCTATGCAACCGTTCGATGCTGTGGCTTCGAGGCACACTTGATAAACACCTGATGCAACAAACGTGTGGTTGATTGTAACACCGCTTCCCAAGCCGCCATCACCGAAATTCCATTGCCAATCAATGAACCCTGAACTACTGCAACCAAAAGAATATTCCAAGTTATTTCCTGTGGAAGTAGAAATGAAATCAACGGGAGGAACAGGCAATACGGTAAAGTTCACCCCGAAATCGGAGCTAACGAAATTGGGATTGCTCGAGCGAATTCTCATTCTGTAATTCGTCCCCGGTGCCGTTCCATTTGGAATGGTGCAATTAATAAGGCCTCCAGTAGTACTTGATATACTTCCAATTTCTTGAAACGCGGAGAAATTTCCCAATGCATCTGACAATTCAACGGTGAAAATATTACCAGAATTGAATGTTCCCGTAGCACCATAATTCACATCGAACGAAGACCCCGGGCAAAAAGATATTCCACCTACACCAGTAATCTGAGTGCTTACATTTCCAGCGTTTCCTGCCGCTGTAACTTTTAATTCATCAACTGCAAAAGCAGGATCTGCTGCACTAAACGATTGCTGGTTCACAAAACGAAAACCAAATCTGATTTGTGATTGGTTGTCCCACTGCGGATTGGTGAGTGTTGCTAAAGTCCAGTTTGGAGAATTGTAATAGGACCCCGTTTGAAGGTTCCACGTTAATCCTCCATTCAGACTGTAATAAACTTCTCCGTAATTGGAAACAGACCCACTGCACAGCCAATAAAATGAGAAGGAAACACCCGTTTGGCCGAGGGTAGAAACATCCTGTGACATCTTCGCAAAATAGTTCTCATCGAGGTTACAAAGTAGTCCACCGTCGCTAGCTTGAAATGAAGTGCAACTCACCCCGCTATTTAAGGCATCTGTACTGGTTATATGCATGTATCCGCTGTTTGGCGCCCCGGTTATGATTGCAGGTTGACTGCTGGTCGGAGGAATGGTGACACCGAAACCGACACATGATTCGGTAAATGTTCCTCCCGCATAGGTTGAATTCACTAGCCATTGGTTGTATCCACCCACAGCAGAATTAACATCGGAAGTATTAATCTGAAAACTGCCTAATCCAGAGTTGAAGTTTTCAGAGAATAAAACTGTTTGTGAAATGCAATTCAGAGAAACAGAAATTGAAATAATTAGAAGTAAATTTTTCATAATCATTAAAGATAAAAAAAAATGCCGACAATTCGTCGGCATAGTTTCGCGGAAAGGGGGGGATTCGAACCCCCGGTACAGTTTCCCGTACGACAGTTTAGCAAACTGTTGGTTTCAGCCACTCACCCACCTTTCCTAACGGCTGTTCCTTTTTTACGAGGATTGCAAATGTAAACCGACATTCCTATATTTCAAATTTTTTTTCTATCCCTTCCCGAAGTGCTCCTTCAACGCTGCATAGACCTTGTGCGTTGGCAATCCCATCACATTGAAATAACTTCCTTCCAATTTCGCTATTCCAACTAAACCAATGAAATCCTGCGCGCCATAACTACCAGCTTTATCGAAGGGCTTGTAATTTTCAATGTAAAAGCGAAGCTCCGATTCATTCATCTCTGCAAAGGTCACCTTCGTGCAATCGGTAAACGAATGTTTCCAGGTGGAAGTGGAGATGCACACACCCGTGTATACTTCATGACCTCTTCCACTCAATTGCTTCAGCATGCTTAACGCTTCTTCTTTGTCTGCCGGTTTGTTCAAGAGTTTTCCTTCCACATGAACAACAGTGTCTGCCGTAACAAAAATTTCGTTAGAATCCGCGTTTTTCAACAAGGCCTCCGCTTTCCGTTCAGCTAAACGCTGCGCAACTTCATTCAACGGCCAAACTGGGTCAATGCTTTCGTCTACATCTGAAACACGGACTTCAAACGTTAGGCCCATGCCAGCTAACAATTCTTTCCTTCTTGGAGAGCCCGACCCCAAGACTAACTTGTAGTTGTTCATCAACGGTAATAATTCTTCCATGACTACAAATTTACATCGTAAATTTGCGCGCATGCATCAATTAGTTCTTATCCTCGACTTCGGTTCGCAAGTCACACAGCTTATTGCACGTCGCTTGCGCGAGCACAACGTTTACTGTGAAATCAAACCTTGGAACAAGGTGACTTCAATCCCTGAAAATTGTGTTGGTGTTATTTTATCTGGAAGTCCATTCAGCGTTCACCAAGAGGGCGCTCCTTTGCCTGCAGTCTTCGATATAAATCCGAATTTACCCATGTTGGGAATTTGCTACGGCGCACAACTCATGGCACAATTGAACGGAGGAAAAGTAGAGCGCAGCACACACCGTGAATACGGACGCGCGAATTTAATTAGTCATCAAGCCAGTCATGTTTTATTCCAAGGTATTCCCGATCATTCACAAGTGTGGATGTCGCACGGAGATACCATTACGGGTTTAGGCGATAACATGGAAATTATCTGCAGCACAGAGAATGTAAAAGTTGCGGGATACGCCTTCAAAGACAGACCTGTTTTCGGAGTGCAATTTCATCCGGAAGTTTTCCATTCCACCGACGGTGGAACCATGTTGAAGAATTTCGTGGTGAATGTATGCGGATGCAAACAAGACTGGACGCCTGCTTCTTTCGCAGTTGAAACCATTGCCGATCTGAAAGTTAAATTAGGAGACGATAAAGTTATCCTTGGACTAAGCGGCGGCGTAGACAGCAGCGTGGCTGCAGTGCTTATTCACAAAGCCATTGGACCAAACCTGCATTGCATCTTCGTGAATAACGGATTGCTTCGCAAAGACGAATACGAAAGCGTTCTTGACAGCTACACACATTTAGGACTAAACGTAAAGGGTGTCGACGCAAGTCAATTGTTTTACGACGCGCTCAAAGGTCTTTCAGATCCTGAAGCGAAGAGAAAAGCTATCGGTAAAACATTCATCGACGTCTTCGACGAAGAAAGCAAATTGATCGATGGCGCGAAATGGCTCGGACAAGGAACCATCTATCCAGATGTGATCGAATCGGTTTCCGTTTCTGGAGGTCCTTCGCAAACCATTAAGAGTCACCACAACGTAGGTGGTTTGCCCGATTATATGAAGCTTTCGTTGGTTGAACCGCTTCGCTTGTTGTTCAAAGACGAAGTGCGAAGAGTCGGCCGCGAACTTGAAATTCCAAATGCAATTTTATCGCGTCATCCATTCCCAGGTCCGGGCCTAGGTATCCGAATTTTGGGAGATATTACTCGCGAGAAGGTTCTGATGCTTCAGGAAGTAGATGCCATTTGGATGAACGGCTTGAAAGAAGCAAATCTCTACGACGAAGTGTGGCAAGCAGGCGCAATCCTCTTGCCTGTGCAGAGTGTAGGCGTCATGGGCGACGAGCGTACGTATGAGAATGCTGTGGCCTTGCGCGCTGTTACAAGCACCGACGGAATGACAGCAGACTGGGCGCATTTGCCTTATGAGTTCTTGGCGAAAGTAAGTAACGACATCATCAATAAAGTGAAAGGAGTGAACCGCGTTGTTTATGACATCAGCAGCAAACCTCCAGCAACAATAGAGTGGGAATAAAATTTGTTACCTTTAATTCAATGAAAAAAATTGGGTTCATTTTTCTCTTAGTATTTTTTGCCACCTCGGCTTTTGCACAGCATTGTTCCAACTACCATGTTGTGTCTGCAGGAGAGACGCTTTATAGCATTTCGCGGAAATACGGACTGACCATTGCTGAAATCCAAACGTTGAATCCTGGTTTGGTTACAACCGTGAAATTGGGTGAACATTTGTGCCTTCCCAACTCGGTGACGCCTATTCCATCCGAAGTTGTGGAAACAGCTCCTGTCTCTCTAACCCTAACGCCAGTTTCAGCGTCCGAGATAAGTCCAGAAGCTAAAGTCACTCAATCTCCACTGAAAAAAGAGGCGTACGCCATTGCATTGCTATTGCCATTTTCAACATATAAAATGGATTCAGATTCATTGGACGAACGTTCAATGAAATTGCGGAATGTCGCCGTGAATATGTACCGCGGAGCCATGATGGCTCAAAAGGAATTGCAAGATCGAAATGTGAACGCTAAAATATATTTGTTCGATGTTGGAAATAGCGTTGATGCAGGAAAGCGCGCTGTTGAACGTTGCGAAGAAGTTAGCGCAGATGTAGTTGTTGGACCCTTGTTCAAAGATCCCATTCAAGAAGTAGCGAAATGGGTGGCAACGCGAAATTCGCATCTGGTTATTCCGGTTAAAATGAGCAACAAGATTTTATTGTTAACCGACAATATGAGTAAGGCATACCCGGGAAACAATTCGCAATGGTATTACTTAGCCGGTTTCGCTCAGCAAGAGTTCCCGACTTCTCTTATCGTAGGCGCTTATGCGAAAGGAAAAGACGATTTTTCAAGCGAAGCGGCCAGGAGTGGATTCCTTTCGCAGGGTGGTGATTCATTGAAGGTGTTTGACATTTCACAAAATTGCGTGTCGCTTTATAACTTCATCAAAGAGTCGAACAGAAACGTTGTGGTGCTAGACATGACCACAGACGAGAAAACGGGAACTGCAATCACGACCGCGCTTACAGGACTTAACGTGAGCTTCGTTGGTGGTGAATCGAATGTAAGTGACGGCAGAGTGGG
>CAMCUG010000139.1 GCA_945878835.1 Chryseobacterium gleum
CATTCGCTTCTCATTTTGGTAAGCTCTCCGTGTAGGTGAAGGATGTTTGAACTACCGGCGCGTTCGTGAAGGTTGTCTACGTTTTGCGTAATGATTGAAACACGGTAGTGTTTTTCCAATTGAGCCAGAATGAGGTGTCCGTTGTTGGGTTGCACCTCGTTCAATTGTAATCGACGTTGGTTGTAGAACTCGGTTACAAGTTCGGGGTCGCGTTCCCAAGCTTCTGGGGTTGCAACGTCTTCAATGCGGTATTGCTCCCACAGTCCGTTTGAATCGCGAAAGGTGTTAATACCGCTTTCGGCGCTGGTTCCAGCGCCAGTTAAAACCACTAAATGTTTCATAAAATTAAATCATCATACGCTGACGCTTCAACAAAAATTGAAGCATACAATTTTGAATTCCGTCTTCAATGGATGTTTGAAAATAATCGACTCCAATCTGTCCTGCCTTCATCTGCAATGACGTTCGAAAGGCAGTCATTTTTTCTTGATAAGCTTTGCGCAATTCATGCGGATGCGCCTTCACCTCCTCGCCTGTTTCCAAATCGACAAATGAGTATGGTCTGTTTTCAAAATTGAAATCCAATTCTTGTTCTTGGTGAACGACATGAAAAAGAATGACTTCATGTTTGTTATGTCGAAGGTGCTGAAGCGATTGAAATACTTCTTCTACTTGTTTCGAGTCATCTAACATATCGCTGAATACAACCACCAAACTTCTCCTGTGAATACGCTCGGCTATTTCATGAATGACAGCAGATACATGACTGTTGTTTTGGTAGGAAGTCGCGCTTTGTTCAAGCCAATTTTCCATTTCCGAATACAAGTAATGAATGTGTGCTTGGCTGCTTCCTGCTTTGGTATGCACCATGAGATCGTTTGCGAAAACACTCAGACCTACAGCATCGCGCTGACGCTTCATGAGTTCCATAATGCTCGCAGCACCGTACAACGCAAACTTCAACTTATTCCACTCCTTCCCTTCTGCGTTTTTAATGGTTGGAAACAACATGGAAGAAGAAACATCGACTACCAATTGACAGCGGAGATTGGTTTCTTCTTCGTAACGTTTTACAAAATATTTGTCTGTACGAGCCAACAATTTCCAATCGAGATGACGTGTGGATTCTCCGGCGTTGTACAAACGATGCTCTGCAAATTCCACCGAAAATCCGTGATACGGAGAACGATGCATTCCGGTTATAAAACCCTCAACCGCTTGTTTGGCTAGCAATTCAAGCGATGAATAAGATTGTATGTATGAACGATCGAAGTTGATTGGCATTTTGTAAAATTAGGCTAATTGCAAATATGAAATAAAAGTGGACACAAAAATCAATTACTTTGTAACTATGAACATAACTATTAACACTCCGGCATTATTGTTTCCGGCAATTAGCTTAATCATGTTGGCATACACCAACCGTTTTTTGGCTCTTACCAATGTCATTCGAAATCTTCATGACCGCTACAAAGGCCGTGAGCCGAAGGAAGCAGCTCTCCTTTACGCTCAAATAAAGAATTTAAAATTCAGATTGCGCCTTATAAAAAACATGCAAATCCTTGGTGTGCTTAGCTTTATCCTCGCCATAGTTTCCATGTACTTTATTCACCGTGAAGAAATGGATTTAGCAGACGTCTCTTTTGCGTCATCACTGATACTATTTTGTCTATCCCTGCTCCTTTCTCTTATTGAGTTGATTAACTCTACGCGATCGTTGGAAATTGAATTAAGCGATATGGCGGGGTTAGAAGATAGTATTTTGGATTATCTAAAAAAAATGATTAAGTAGACCGCTTCGCGGATGACACTTCGTGATGACCAACTAGCGGATGATGACAACAGAACCCATTAGTTCAATGGGTTCGGAGAAAGATGACGTTGTAATTTGAAGTGACCAGGTGTAGCCATCTATTTGCGCGTAGTAATCGTTTCCGAAAGCATTACCAATCCATGCTTGTTCAGGATCTTGCGAATAGAAGATGCGTTCACCGTATCGATTGTAAATTCCAAATTCATATTGAATTTCATTCAAATTAAATCCAGATAAGACCGGAAAAAACACATCGTTTAGTCCATCATCATTGGGCGAGAATGAATTCGGAACAAAGACCATTTCCTCGCGGTTGACAAAGACAGTGTAACAAACAGAGTCTGCACATCCGTATTGATTGCTCACTTCCAAGCATGCTTCAAACGAACTTCCAATCGTTTCCGAAAAAGAATATTGGGTATCTGTATTGCCAGACAATTCACCGTTTACATTCCATTGATTGGTGGTATTTCCTAAAGACAGATTAATAAACTCAACCAGTGGATTATTTAAAGAAGGTGTGATAGGACTCCATTGAAAGGCAGCAACAGGAAACAAATCGACACATACCAAATCGGTTTGAGAAACTGAATTCACACAACCGTTTCCGTCAGTTGATGTTAATGCAACAGTGAAACATCCAGCAGATTGAAAATTGTAATTGAAACTTCCACATCCATTTCCAACATTCTGACCATCGATACTCCAAATGCAACTCGAAAGTGCTGAAGCAGATGAACTGTTGAATTGCACATTCAGCGGAGCGCAGCCTGTTGTTACATTCGAAGAAAAATTAAATTGAGGAAGCGGAACCACTTGAATACTCAAAGTATCGGCTCCGCCGCAACTTCCTGCGATAGTATAAATCGCTTGAAAAGTTCCAACTCCAAGAGCCGCTGGACTTACCATTCCACTTGAATTAACCGCGTTACCGCTCCATGTTCCGCCGGCATTGGCAACTTGCAATTGTACAGGATTTCCATTCACACATAACGGAACTTGTGCTAAAATAGAAGCATCTAATGACGCGGCAACAGATATACTCAAGGTGGAAGGTGAAGTGCAATAGCTATCGCTGTCAAACGTAATCAGCGAGCTCACATTTCCCCCCGCTGAACTTGGCAGAAACAATCCTGTGGTTGTATTGGTTACTCCCAACCCACTCCATACGCCTGGCTCATTCGGAGAACTCAAATCGAATGCAGCATCGGAAATACAAAAGGGTCCTGCTGGATTTATAATTGAAGGAGAAAGTGCATCGAAAACCACATCTAGGGTGTATGTTGAAATACACGAGCCCAAGCCCACTTGGCAAGTGTATGTCCCAGAAGCCAAAGGTGTTGCCGAGATAATCGTTGGGTTTTGATTTAATGAAGAAAATAAATTCGGGCCACTCCAAGCATAGGTGGCACCTGCGACATTCGTCGCCGTCAAATTCAAATTACTTCCTTCACACAAAGGAGAATTCGAGTTCACCGAAGATGAAGGGTATTCAGAAACGACGATTGTAACACTCGCGGTTTGCGAACATCCGTTGATTGAAGAGTTCCCAAAGTAGGTTGTGGTTATTGTAGGTGTTGCAATAACCGTTGAACCTATTGTCGTATTCAAAGAAAGATCAGCGTTCCAAACGTAATTGGAACTTCCACTTGCTACGATTGTCGTTGACTCTCCAACACAAATGGAACTTGAAGTGGGAGTTAATACTAAAACAGGATCTGCAGGAGAAGCCACAATGGTGTATGTAAACAACTGCGGAGTTTCGCACTGTCCCTGATCTGTAACGGCAACTGTATAATTTCCTGGTTGAAGATTTCCAATACTCGGAGTGGTATTCGTGGTGCCCAACCACTCATAAATAAACGGACCTACTCCACCGGAAACAAAAACATCAATGGAAGAAATGGTTCCGCAGGAAGGCTGAACAATTGTTGGAGTTGAAGTAATTGGAATGAAGGGCGAATTCGATGTCCCAGGTGTTGGTAACGTAGCTCCGGTGAGCCAGACGTCTGTGCCGTCGCACTCTCTGTAAATAGATTCTCCGTCGTTGTTCGATTGTCCGCTCACAGACGCAAGCGCAGGGTCGCTGGCCGAAAGATTAATGGTTACATCTGGACAGCCTACTGCATTTGCTGTAGTGAAAGAAGGCGTTTGCGCGAATTGTCCACCACCCCAATATAGACCATCCTGAATAACACCAGTCTCATTGGTAAAAACCAATTGCTCGGAAGTGTTGGTGAAAATTCCGACTTGTGACGTTGGACCTGAGGTGCATCCGCACGAGCCTAAATCGAGATTCAATGAAACTCCTGAATTGGCAGATCCAACGACAAAATAACTGTAAGGCTGAATAATGGTTCCTGCTGGAAAGGTCACCCCAAAATCTCCATCTGTTAAAACAAAGCAGGAAATATCTTGCGGTGTATTGCAGGTGTTGTATAGCTCTAACCACTCTGATGTGTTTGGGGTGCATCCGCCATCGCAGGCCCCTGCAGCATTCACCATGACTTCATTTATAACAATACATTGGGCATTCGCTGAAAGCGACAAAATAATAAGTACTATAAGCGAACCTATTTTTTTTCCCAAACTGTTTCTCATTGACAAATTTACCGTTAGTAAAAGTACGTCTGAATTGAGGTTCAACAGGTATTAATGAATCATTAACAAATACATCTATTGAACACTCTTGGTCTGCCTGATTAGCGAATAACCGTGACATGTCCGGTCTGTTCGAAAGGCTCTTGGCCGTTGGTCGGTAAGATTTTAATCAGCCAAGAATACACCGCGTCAATGGCGAAATATTC
>CAMCUG010000140.1 GCA_945878835.1 Chryseobacterium gleum
GAAGTTGCTGACTTACCTGCGAGCCTTCCTGCTGGCACCAAAGCGAAAAAAGGAATGTTGTATTTGCAGGAAGGAAACAAGCGCGATTCTATCGAAGTTATGAGTGTCTTGGTGAAAGACAGCCTCGCCTTCCCTGTTCCCGATGTGGAGAGCACCGTGTTCAATATGCGCTTCGCTATTCAAGAATCTAAAGAAGGAATAGATCTATCGGTGAAAGAAGGCGGCAGCAACAAACGCGAAATGCTTATTCTATCTGCAGAAATCTTCCCAATGATTAATCTGCTTTGGTTGGGTTGTTTGGTAATGGTTGTCGGAACTACTCTAGCAATTCGACACAGATACAAATTACACCGCAAGTGATGACCTTCTTCGAAGGATGACGGCGAAGCCGATGACACTGCGTGATAGAAAACGTCGAAGACAATCGTTGCTTGCAACCCTCATCCTTTGGACCCTCGCAACGCAAGTTGCCCTCGTCGAAGACAGCCTACCTATTAATCTTATCAGCCTTCTCCACCGGTAGGTTCTGAATATCCAAAATCATAAATGCGTCTATAGCGTCATTGAATTTCCGATCACGATTGAAAGCTAAAATTTTCGCGTTTTGAGCAAGATATTTTTTATATAAAATAGGCATGGTTTTGCCCATGGGTTCTATTTCGGATAGCAGCTTATCGAACTTGCGAATCTCTCCTCTTGAAGTTAGAATTAGAGCTTCACGGTCTTCTTGGCTAATGGTGTTCTTAATTTTCGTTCTTGGACGAACCAACTTTGATAATACTTCATCTCCATAATTGGCTTGAACAAACTCAATCACCAACTCTTTCGACAAGGTCTGATAATCGTTACTCATGGAAACGGGACCAATTATGTATTTGGTTTCCTTGAAATTGCTCAACAACTGAATGATTCCTTCCCACAATAGAAACAATGGTAAACGCTGACGCTGGTACTCCACTGACACGAAAGATCTTCCCAATTCCATACTTTTGTATAAATACGGATTGAAATCGTCTTTAAACTTAAATAAGGTGTGTGTGTAAAATCCATGCTTCCCGTAAAACTCCATTATTTCAGCACCTCTTCCAACACGGTACGCACCTGCGAGCTTGCTATTCGCATGATCCCATAAAACAAGGTGGTAGTAATAGTAATCGAACTCATCTGTGTCGCGTGAGTTATTGCTTCCTTCACCAACATTGCGAAACGCAATTTCTCGCTCACGACCAATTTCCAACAATAGATTCGGAATGTATGAAGCCTTTAATGCGTAACATGAAAACGATCCGTTGTCAAACAACTTGGCATCTTCGTTAGCATCTATTTCTCCTTGAAGAATTTTCGAGTCAATTGGCAAAGCTATATCCTTGACATCTTTAAATTTCTCTCTCAAATTTTGAAACAACTTCTTCTTTACATGAAGCTCAGAACCCAAGGAATAAACTTTCGCTCGTAAAAACCTGCCTAGCAATTCCGGATCTGAAATTAAATGAATATCTTCTGCTGAAATAGCTTTTCCTATGCGCATTTTAATCTCATCGCCTTCCTTCTTAAACAACTCTGAAGGCAAAGCCATGGTGCGAAGTTGTGCGTTAACCTTTCCCAACAAATGAAACATCCTTGAATTCCTTCCATCGAAAAAAACAGGAACAACAGGACTTTCAGAGCGCTGAATGAGCTTCATTACAGAACGCAGCCATTTCTTGTCTGAAACGTTGCTCCACTTATTTTGAAAAGTACTTACCTCGCCTGCCGGAAAAATCGCAAGACAACCGCCAGCTGCAATGTGCTCTATGCAACGCTTCAGTCCGCGCTCACTCTTCAATTGAACTACATTTTTATCGAACGGATTCACACTAAAAAAGTAAGAAGCTATTTCTGGAATTTCTTCCAAAAGGAAATTCGCCATGACCTTTATATCTGGACGACGTTTTTCTATTTGTTGAATTAAAGCCAGTCCGTCAATTGCGCCAAACGGGTGATTACAAACGATTACACAACCACCTTCCGCCGGGATATTTTCTAACTCTTGACTGTTCAGCTGAACGGTAATGTGAAGCTCTTGAAAAAACGATTCTATAAAAGCCGTTCCCTTGTTTGCGCGAATACGATCGTACAAATCATTTATTTTGTTCAACTTCGTTACAGAACTCAGTAAGGTCAATAACGGATTATTTTTATTCAATCCCATTGCCTTAGCTAACGCTTCTTTTGGAACCAATTTTTTCATATTCGAATAAAGGTTACTTAAGTTACTTCTATGTTTAGGTAAAGTTAACTTTTTAAGCGTGAAAGTAAAAGTCGAGTTTCGAACAACAAAAACTGCCTTTACTACTATATTTGACTATGCTCAAACAATTCCCCTTCACTCCTATTCTCGGTTGGTCTGTCAGTAGATTCGATACGTTTTCGTATTGTAAAAGAAAATATTTCTACACCTATTACGGAAAATCTGATCGTGAATTTCCATTTGCTAAAATCAGTGAGTTAAAAGCGCTCACCTCTGAAGCTCTTACTATTGGTAGCCTTGCGCACGATGTGATTGAAGCCATTCTCAAGCGACTTCAAAAATCGACTGATGTCATTGACGAAACTCGAATGAGAGGCTTCGTGAAAGCACAAGTTCAGAAGTATATGCTCGACAAAGTATTTTCGGAAGTCTATTACAAGGAAAAAGAATCCATCGATGAAAATTACATTGCTGAAAGCGTTTTCAACGCCGTTAAGATTTTCTTGAATTCAGAGCGATTTGAATGGGTGAAACAACTTCCAGAATCTTCAAAGAAACAATGGATTATCGAACCCGGTGGATATGGGGAAACACGCATTCAAACCGATCGCGGTGAATTGAAGGCTTATTGTAAAGTAGACTTCATGCTTCCCGACGGGAAAGACATTTACATTCTCGATTGGAAGACCGGCAAAGCCGATGAGTACAAACACCGCAAGCAATTGATTGGATATTCGCTATTTGCTTCTTTTCATTTCGAAAATAAATTCGATAGAATCATTCCCATTCTTGCTTACTTGAAAGGAGAATACAGTGAAGTCGTTCCGGAAATTTCTAAAGATGATATAGAAAAATTCAAAGATGACATGTATGCTGAAACACGAGCCATGCAGCAATTGAATCGCGATATCGAGAACAATACACCTGTAGGCAAAGACGAATTCACTCAGACAGATAGTGATAGCAAATGCAAGTATTGCGAGTTTAGAGAATTGTGTGGAAGGAATTAACCTTCCTTTAGATTAAGCCTTATAACAAACTTCCTTCGCAGCGCGAACAACATCGTCAACTCCCGGAAGTGCTGCGTCTATCAATGAAGTTGCGAATGCAAATGGCGTATCTGTTTGAGTAACTCTGCGAATAGGCGCATCCAAGTAATCGAAGGCATTACGCTGAACACGATAAGTAATCTCCGTTGAGATACTCGCCACTGGCCAGCTCTCTTCCAAAATAATTAAACGGTTCGTCTTCTTCACGCTGTTAATTATACAATCAATGTCAAGCGGACGAATAGTGCGCAAGTCAATCACTTCAACAGAGATTCCTTCCTTCGCTAATTCTTCAGCAGCCAACAAAGCAGTCTTCATAATCTTTCCGAAAGAAACCAACGTCACATCTGTTCCTTCGCGCTTAATATCTGCCACTCCAATTGGAATAATGTACTCTCCTTCGGGAATCATTCCTTTGTCGCCATACATCCTTTCAGATTCCATGAATACAACAGGATCGTTATCGCGAATAGCAGCCTTCAACAAACCTTTCGCATCATATGGATTCGACGGAGTGATTACTTTCAAACCAGGTACGTGCGCGTACATAGATTCAAAGCTTTGGCTGTGTGTTGCACCCAATTGTCCCGCTGTTCCATTTGGGCCGCGGAAAACAATTGGAACATTGTACTGTCCACCGCTCATTTGCAACATCTTCGCCGCCGAGTTAATGATTTGGTCAGCCGCAAGAATCGCAAAGTTCCAAGTCATGAATTCAACAATCGGACGAAGTCCGTTCATTGCAGCACCTACCGCAATACCCGAAAAACCTAATTCAGCAATAGGTGTATCTATTACACGCTTTGCTCCGAACTCATCGAGCATTCCTTTCGAAGCTTTGTAAGCTCCGTTGTACTCTGCTACTTCTTCCCCCAATAAAAACACAGTCTCATCTCTGCGCATTTCTTCTGACATGGCCTCACAAATGGCCTCACGGAATTGAATTTCTCTCATGGTTCGTTTTATTACGATTGCGAATTTAACTATAAATGTTGTCTACAAAAATATTAGTGTACTTTTTACACTAACTCACCAATTTCTCGCTTGCAGGCGCAAACGGGTCAATAAAATAAAAAATGTGCTTACCCCTACAAAGTAGAGAACATCGCGCGAGTCAATTAATCCAATGCTCATGCCCGAGTAATGGTCTTCCATTCCCAAACGAATAATGAATCGATCCAATGACCCAAATACGTTGAAAGTTCCCAACGACTGAAATCCTGAATACATAACAAAGCTTATCAGCGCTGCAATTAAGAAGGCTACAATCTGATTCTTCGTTAAGCTTGAAGCAAAAATTCCTATACTCA
>CAMCUG010000141.1 GCA_945878835.1 Chryseobacterium gleum
ACGAATAATGAATCGATCCAATGACCCAAATACGTTGAAAGTTCCCAACGACTGAAATCCTGAATACATAACAAAGCTTATCAGCGCTGCAATTAAGAAGGCTACAATCTGATTCTTCGTTAAGCTTGAAGCAAAAATTCCTATACTCAAATAAACGCTCGCAAGGAAGATTAATCCGAGATAAGATCCCCACGTTGCTCCAACGTCAATGTTTCCAACCGGATTTCCCAATAGATAAATTGAAAGGAAATAAACCAAAGTTGGAAAAATAGCAATCACCACAACCAACAATCCCGCAAGGTATTTCGCCAAAATAATTTGAAGATCCGTGATTGGTTTAGTCATTAATAACTCAAGCGTTCCTTCCTTTTGCTCTTCTGCCAATGAACGCATGGTTATAGCTGGAATAAGAAACAAGAATACCCAAGGAGCTATGTAAAAAAGGGTATCTAATGTAGCGTACTCAGCTTCCATGACATTCAAACTATTGTCAGGAAATACCCACATGAATAACGAGGTGATAATTAAAAACACTGCTATAGCAATGTATCCAATCAGTGATGTCAAAAACGAGCGAATCTCTTTTCTAAGCAGTGCTAACATAGTCTTATAATTCTTGCATTTCAACAAGGGTTTTGTACAACCCTTCTTGCGAAATTAGTTCTTTGTGTGTTCCGCGCTGCACAATTTCTCCAGCTTGCATGACCAAAATTAAATCGGCTTGCTGAATGGTACTTAATCGGTGAGCGATCACCAGCGCCGTGCGATTCTTCATCATTTTCGAAATGGCATCTTGCACGTACTTCTCGCTCTGCGTATCCAACGCCGAAGTAGCCTCGTCTAAAATCAAAATAGACGGATTCTTATAAATGGCTCGTGCAATAGACAAACGCTGTCTTTGTCCACCCGACAAACGCATTCCTCCATCTCCAATATTCGTTTCGAATTTGTTTTCCAATTCTTCGATGAACTCCAACGAATTTGAAACACGTGCAGCTTCCATAAGCTTTTCATTCGTATGCGATTCGGATAGAACAATGTTGTTCGCAACGGTGTCGTTGAACAACAAAGCATCTTGCGTTACCATGCCCATATGAGCACGAAGCGATTTCGTTTTCAAATGCGTTATCGCAACACCGTCAATGTTTATACTTCCTGAAGTGGGATCATAAAAACGCGCCAGCAACATAGCCACCGTGGTTTTCCCACTGCCAGAAGAGCCAACCAACGCAACAGTCTGACCTTTTTCAATGTTGAAGGAAATGTTCTTTAACACTTCCTCTTCACCATACTTGAAACTTACACCTTCAAATGATATGCGCTCGTTAAATGTTGAAAGCGCTACTGCATCTGATTTGTCTAGAACTGTTTCTTCCGCATGCAACACTTCGCGAATACGCTCCAAACTTGCCATTCCCTTGTTCACCTTGAAAATAGCATCACTGAATTGTTTCGCGGGTTGAATAATTTGCGAGAAGACAACCAAATATCCGATGAGCAATTCACCACTTATTTCACCACTGAAGACTATTGTTCCTCCAACATAAAGCAGAACACTAATAACCATGAGCGAAATAAATTCCGACATGGGCGAAGCCAAGTATTCGCGTTTGTACAACTTGTGCATGAGACGAGAATACCCTTCGTTAGTCTCGTCAAATTTCTTTTCGAAATGATCTTCGGCGTTAAAAACTTTAATAACACGAATACCCGTTAAGCTTTCGTCTAGCAATGCTATCAAATCACCAAGATTCGACTTGCTGCGTTTCGCTGCGTTCTTCAAACTCTTCGCAATGCGTGCAATCAGATATCCACTTACCGGGAGGAAAATGAACGCGAACAACGTGAGCTTCCAACTCATTAAAACCAAGGTAATGAGCGAAAAGAAAACCAACACAGGCGACTTCAACAACGCTTCTAACGCACCTATAACAGAGAACTCAATTTCATTCAAGTCGTTCGTCATGCGAGAAATCAAATCGCCTTTTCTTTCATTCGAAAAGAACGCCAATTGAAGACGAAGAACTTTTTGATACATCTTCTTTCGAAGGTCTCTTGAAACCCCTGTTCGAATTCTGGCGATGCTCAAGAGTGAAATGTAGTTCACGGTGTTCTTCAGCAAAGCGAGAACAACAATGAACAAACACATAAGCAGCAGAACATGCGGCTTTCCATGCTCGAGGATGGAACCGTTCAACTGATCTTTGAACTGATCCCACAATCCTTTGGCTTGAGAGATCGGAGCATTTCCCCCTTGATTCACATCGAACAACACATACAAAAACGGAACAACGCTTAAGAAAGTAAACAACGAAAAAATAGCGTTGAGTATGTTGAAGAAAAAATTCCACACCAACGATCCTTTGTAGTCGCCTAGCAATGAGAATATGGCGCGGAATGACTTCATTCGTGGTCAGACATTAAGTCTATTCCGGTATAATTTTCTGGACGAATCTTTTTCAATTCAGCTTTAATTGCGTCAGATACTTCCAACGCATCTATGAATGCGTGAATGTCTGATTCTTCCACGCGATCTTTTCCACGTGTCAAATTTTTCAAAGCTTCGTATGGCGCTTCATATCCTTCTCTACGAAGAACAGTTTGAATTCCTTCTGCAACAACGGCCCAGTTGTTTTCCAAATCAGCAGCAATCTTTGCTTCGTTCAACTTCAACTTGCCCAATCCTTTCAAAATAGAATTCAAAGCAATCATCGTATGCGCCATAGGCACACCCACGTTGCGAAGAACAGTACTATCGGTTAAGTCACGCTGCAAGCGGCTTACAGGGAGCTTCGCAGCTAAGTGCTCAAACAAGGCATTCGCAATTCCTAAATTTCCTTCTGCGTTTTCAAAGTCAATTGGATTCACTTTATGCGGCATGGCAGAAGAACCCACTTCGCCTTCCTTCACAATCTGACGGAAATAATCCATGCTGATGTACGACCATATATCGCGAGACAAATCCATAAGGATTGTATTCAATCTTTTCAATCCATCGAACGAAGCGGCCATGTGGTCGTAGTGTTCAATTTGTGTGGTGTATTGTGAGCGCGATAAGCGAAGCTTTTCACCCAAAAAATCATTGGCAAATTCCACCCAATCCACTTCCGGATAAGCGACATGATGTGCGTTGAAGTTTCCTGTAGCTCCTCCGAATTTCGCTGCTACTGGAATGTTTTCCAATTGTTGCAACTGCTCTTCCAATCTTTCAACAAAAACAAAAAACTCTTTTCCTAAACGCGTTGGAGAAGCCGGCTGACCGTGGGTTCTAGCCAACATTGGAACGTCTTTCCACTCCTTGCTTCTCTCGGCCAAGTGATGCATAACCTCGTCAATTTTAGGAATGTATACATTCTCTAACGAGTCGCGGAACGAAGCCGGAATAGCTGTGTTATTAATATCCTGAGAAGTCAAGCCGAAGTGAACGAATTCCTTAACTGCGCCCAACTGTATTTCATCCATTTTATGCTTAATGAAATACTCAACGGCCTTCACGTCGTGATTCGTAATCTTCTCTTTGTCCTTGATCCATTGTGCATCTTCTTCCGAGAAGTTCGCGCAGATGTCGCGCAAGTGAACGAACGTGTCTTTTGAAACGCTTGTTAATTGCGGCAAAGGCAATTCGCACAGTGCAATGAAGTATTCCACTTCCACCCAAACTCTGTATTTGATGAGGGCGAATTCTGAAAAGTATTGTTGCAGGTCTTCTGTCTGACGGCGGTATCTGCCATCGACAGGAGAAATACTGAATAACGACGTATGATCCATGTTTAGTTTCTAAAGCGCAAAGGTACAAATGGAACGCGAGACAATCGCTATTACATTTGCACCATGAAACTACATGTTATAGACACTGGATTTTTCAAATTAGACGGCGGCGCCATGTTCGGCGTTGTGCCGAAACAGCTGTGGCAGAAGACCAATCCGGCCGACGAGCTGAACCTTTGCACCTGGGCCATGCGTTGTCTGTTGGTGGAAGACGGCGATCGTCTGACCCTCATAGACACGGGCATTGGCGGCAAGCAAAGTGAAAAATTCTTTTCGCACTATCACTTGCAAGACACCTTAACCATAGACCAATCTCTTGCCCTGAAAGGGTTTCATAGAAACGACATTACCGATGTGCTGCTTACGCATTTGCACTTCGACCATTGTGGAGGAAGCATTGAGTACAATTCAACCCGCGAACATTTTCAGTCTGCCTTTCCGAACGCGAAATTTTGGAGCAACGCGAATCATTGGAAATGGGCCACAGAACCGAATCCTCGCGAAAAAGCCAGTTTCCTTTCAGAAAACATTCTTCCGATTCAACAAAGCGGACAATTGAATTTCATTGAACGCGTGAACAACGTCTCGCCTACTCCGCTTGGATTCGACGTGTTGTTTGTAGATGGACACACCGACAGCATGATGATTCCTCATATTCCTTACAAGGGAAAGACACTTGTATTCATGGCCGACCTCTTAGCATCCGTCGGACACATTCCCCTCCCCTATGTCATGGGCTACGACACCCGTCCGCTTTTAACCCTAACTGAAAAAGAGCTCTTCCTGAACACCGCCGCCGACAACGGTTACGT
>CAMCUG010000142.1 GCA_945878835.1 Chryseobacterium gleum
TTCGCGCCACAATCTTTCATCACAGAATGGTTTGGATACATCCTTTTTTCGATGGAAATGGAAGAACGGTAAGGCTTATGTTCAATCTCATTTTAATGAGTGCGGGTTATCCGCCTGCCATTATTTTGCAACAAGATCGGAAGAAGTATTACGACGCATTAAACAAGGGCAATCAGGGAAACTACGAGAAGTTAGTGCTATTGGTATTGCAGGCTTTGGAGCGATCGTTAGATATTTTCTTGAGTCATTTAGACAACACCCATGATGGCTATCGTCCCATCTCCGACATTGTGGAAGAGATCTCTCTTCCATACGGACAGGAATATTTAAGCCTACTCATTCGTCAAGGAAAAATCGCCGGCCACAAAGACGGTCGCAATTGGCTCACCACCGCGGAAGCCGTTGAAGAATATCATGTGAACAGAAAGCGGAAGCGTTGAGTATACTTGAGTGTACTATTTATTTTCTGTCCTCTCGAACGGACTCTTCAGCAGAGTATGATGCATCATACTTTTCAAAAGTCTATTCGAATAGACTTTCCACTCGATTGGAATTTTATTACACTCATTCTGTTTCCCATTCTGATTCTGTTTCTAAAAAGAAATTTGAGACTAGAATGAGAAACACAAGGAGAATGAGAATGAGATTTGTAGAGTATGGTGCACCATACTTTTCCATTACACTCATTCTGTTTCCCATTCTGTTTCTGTTTCTAAAAAGAAATTTGATATTAGAATGAGAAACACAAAGAGAATGAGAATGAGTTTTGAATCTTTCATTCAAAAAACCGTGCTCCCAATACCTTCTTCCCACAACACGTGCACTTCGGTAAGCGAACTTTATACACCTTGGTGTAAATAGGGAAGGGACACGCGCAATACTGAGGCAAGCTTAGATTCAGCCTTTCGGTATAGTCCTTTAAAAGAATGCACTGCTCGTAATGCTCCAACGCTTCAAAGTAGCGCGTAACCAGTTCAATAAATTCGAAATACGATATTCCGGCAGGCTTCTTTTTAATATACGGATACTTCGAGGCTTTAATTTCCTTCGCGGTGTTGTTACCCAACATAATGTTGCACGTGTTTAACATGCCGTAGTATTCAACCTTAGTGAAATTCATTTTTTAAATAACGTTTTAAAGCACAAAAAACTATTCCCTCGCGGAAACAGCTTCATACTGAATGAATAATTTATTGGCTCAACACCAACGCCAGAGCGACATTGATGGGATCTAATATACAACATTGAAACACCAATGTCAAGTATGTTCGAACATACTCAAAAGTTATTTTTTCGTCGAAGACCCTCGCAACGAAGTTGCCCTCGCACAGCCATGTGCCCTCGCGAAGCTTTCTTCCCCTCTCGTACCTTCTCTTAACCTTTCTTACCTTTTCATTGAATTTGTTCCGTATTTTTAGAAAAAAATAGTGTGAGCCAGATCAAAGACGCAGTAAGGGAACTTTTGATATTTCTTCATTTCGATTTAACGAAAAATCTGAAGTACGATCGACTTACACGTCGGATTATGAAAGAGGGAATTCTTTCCAACCACAATTGCATCGACATCGGTTGTCATAAAGGTGAAATGCTGAACTTCATGTTGAAGTTGGCTCCCCAAGGAAAACACTTCGCGTTTGAACCCATTCCTTCGCTATTTAATCAACTCAGCTCGAAGTATAAGAACAGAGCGGCTATTTTTCCTTACGCTTTATCAAACTCATCCGGAGAAACAACCTTTCAGTGGGTGAAGAATGCTCCGGCATACAGCGGCATCAAGCGTCGCAGGTATGATATCGACAATCCGGAAATCGAAGAGATTACTGTCGAGAAGAAATTGCTCGACGATGTTATTCCAACCACAACGCCCATTCACTTTGTGAAGATCGATGTGGAAGGCGCCGAATTCGGTGTTCTGAAAGGAGCAAAGAATTTGCTTGCAGCCCACAAACCAACCATTCTCTTCGAATGCGGAAAAGGAGCAAGCGATTTCTACGATACCAATCCACTCGAATTACATTCTTTTCTATTCAATGAAATAGGTTTGAATGTTTTTACGTTACAAGATTACATCTCAAACAACAAACCCCTGTCTGGACATGATTTCGAAAACAGCTTCAACAACACTACCGATTATTATTTTATTGCCAGCGCACGCGCTTAATACGGGCGAAAAATATTTCGCCCCTAAAATCTTCCCTTTTCTTCCCCTCTCCTAATTTCTCTTAACTTTGCACAATGAAGAATTTCCGACAAACAGCCACACTTTTAATTTTCACAGTCTTAATGGCCTTCAGCGCAGTAGCCCAAACCCCCTACAGACAATTCGGAATTAAGGGGGGGATGAATATCTCAAATGTGAATACCAATCTTTCTTCTTATACAACTAAGGACATCATCGGGGGAAACTTAAGTCTCACCTACGATCGCGTTCACTTCCGTTTTTTAACAGTCGGGGGAGAAATTAATATCGTGCAGCGTGGTTTTCAAAGTTTTGATTCCATTGTTGCTTCTCAAAGCGTTGCTTCAATCCGAAATAAATTCAATTATTTTTCTGTTCCGTTGAAACTCGGTGTTCAGTTTGGCAATCGCGCATACGTTTTCGGAAACGTGGCCTTTGTACCTGGGTATTTATTAAAGGCTATTTCCGAAACGCCTGTTTTAGATGCTACCGGACAAATTATCGATTACACATGGCAAGATGCAACAAGCACTTCTGCCCAATTCGAATTATCTACTCAAATAGAAGTTGGAATAGGGGTAACGAAAGCCAAGCGATATAAATTTTATGTTTCTGCAGCCAAGCAACAAGGTTGGACGAACTTATTCAATAATCCAGCTTCCGCGTTCGACTTTAAATCTACCGGCATAATCATTTCAACCGGAATGAAATTTGAATTCGGAAAGGGCCTGCTTAGATAAACTTCCGAATGCCCGCATGTACCGCATAAATGAGCGGGGTTAATGCAATGGCAATTCCCATCTTCAACAAATAATTGGTCGGAGCAACTTCTGCAAAGGTGTTCCAATCCATTTTTCCCGGAAGGACAAATCCAATGTACAAGACAACGATGGTGTCTATCATTTGAGAAACAACGGTGCTTCCTGTACTTCGAAGCCAAATGTGTTTATTCCCTGTTTTGCTTTTAATCCAATGGAAAATAGTGACGTCCATCAATTGTGAAATCAAGAAAGCCGCAATACTTCCAATCATAATCCAAGGCGCTTGTCCGAACACCGCCCCGAATTGATCGTCTGATACTCCAATGCCCGGTACCGCTGGAATTTGCAAGGCAAACAAAACCACAATGAAGCAATAGCCAATGAGAATGGTCGTAATCCAAGACAACCTTCGAACTGCCTTTTCACCATAAAATTCATTCAACGTATCGGTCAACAAAAACACAATAGGCCAGGGAAGTACGCCCACAATCGTGATGAAGTTGTGCTTCCAATTTCCAATTTGAATGGGTATTTGAATGAGCTTGCTTGAAATTAATTCAGCAGTAATCGCATTCGTAATGAAAAGCCCCGCTAAGAAGATAAAGAGCCATTCTCTTCGTGTTGAAAAAGAAGATGGTGTTTCCATATTATTTCAAAAACACTTTGTACGTTGCGCTGTTCAGTTCTAAAAAGTAAATGCCTTCCGCATAATTCGAAATGTCAATCTGCACTCCGTCTGTAACTTTTCCCTTCAACAACAACTGTCCGCTTGCATTGGTAAGGGAATATTTCCCGCTAAAATTCGAATTTGAAATAGCATTGGCAGTTATTATAAATGGAAGGGAAGGGTGAGTATTTTCTTCCACCAAAATAATTCCGGAATGAAAGGCGAAAGCGTAATCTCCCGGAAGTGGATTCAAAACTTCGAAACGACCGTTCCAATTGGTAGTGCTTCCTGAGGTAATGAGTGTGGAATTGCTTGCTTCACTCCAGGAATCGAATCCATTGGTGCGATAAAGCAAAACCAAATTGCTTTCATTCATTCCATATTGTTGAACCAATTGAAACAAAGCCGTGTCTAAGGCGCTCGTAGCGGTTGCCGATCCATTAAAGCGCAACGTCATTTTTGTTGAAGTCGTTTCGTTGGCGTAGGTGTTCACGTGCCAGTATCTATCTGGAGAAATAATGTAATCTGTAAATGGAAGAGCAGCCACTCTGTCCGCTGAAGTCAAGTGCATTTCGGCACGAACGAAAATGCTGTCCATATTTCCCAAATCAGTTACGTCGTATTCGAAATTCGCAAAAGTTAAATCGTGAGAACCGGTGGTTGAATTCCAAGCTTCATCGGCAAGTGTTGCGTAATGCAAGTTGTCCGCTCTGTTCAACATCACATGTGCAGGTTCGAACAAGACTGTTGCTGTTGCCGTGCTCGATTCTCCAGAAGCGTGAATGAGCACAGTGTCTGTATTTCCTGCAAAATCCATCACCGAAACTTCCAACGGAACATTGTTTAAGTAGGTGGAATTGTGATGAAGGTATTGGTCTACATTCACATTCAATTCGTATCCGACAAATTGTGTGGAATAGCTGAATCCCTTCAATCTAAAATCTGGATACCCCGGTTGAAACACCCATCCGT
>CAMCUG010000143.1 GCA_945878835.1 Chryseobacterium gleum
GTAGCTGGATTGGTTAAAACAACACGGAACTCTTTCAATATAGTTCCGGAAATAGTTCCAGCCCCTCCGGTACCCGGATCTTTCGTACATGCCGAAAAAACGGCAATAACAGCTAACAAGAAAATTGCTTTTTTCATTATTTCAAATTGTGATAGACTGCTTGAACATCTTCGTCTTCCTCGATTTTTTCAATCAATTCAAGAATCTCATCCGTTTGCTCTTCTGTAATTTCCGCATATGTATTCGGAATGCGCTCAAGACTTGACTTATTTGGTATTATTCCGCGATCCTCCAATGCCTTTTGCATATTTCCAAAATCTGAAAACACGGTATAAACAACCATTTCATTTTCTTCCTGTTCCGAACTATCCAGTCCGTGATCAATCAATTCCAATTCCAATTCTTCCCAAGATGGAATTTGATTCATTGCCAATCTGAAAACCCCTTTGCGTTCAAAAATGAAAGACAACGAACCACTGTTTCCCATTAGTCCACCGCTTCTATTAAAATACAATCGAATGTTGGCGACAGTTCTCGTTGGGTTATCGGTAGCTGTTTCAACCAAGATTGGAATTCCATAAGGACCATATCCTTCGTAAACTACCTCTTCATAGTTGCTGGCATCTTTACTAGAAGCTCTTTTTATTGCGGCATCCACGCGATCTTTCGGCATGTTTACACCTTTGGCATTTGCCACACATTGACGCAAACGCGGATTGTAAGACGGGTCCGGACCGCCTGCCTTCACGGCCATTGCAATTTCCTTTCCTATGCGAGTAAAGGCTTTCGCCATACGGTCATAGCGCGCAAACATCTTATGCTTGCGCTTTTCGAACATTCTTCCCATGTGGTAAATCTATTTTTGATCCTTGCGGACAAGACAAAAATACAACTTATGCTGCTCCTAAAATGCGCAGATGGCTAATGTGTGCCTGAACGGCAGATAATACATTCGGATATTCTTGATAAACCAAACCAAATTCTTCACATGTGTCTCGTACAATTCCGCTAATTGCCGGATAATGGATATGACTTATTCTTGGAAAAAGATGATGCTCTACTTGGAAATTCAATCCGCCAGTCAACCAAGAAACAACTTTATTTTTTGTAGCGAAGTTGGCCGTGGTGTTCAATTGGTGAACGGCCCACTCGTCTTTCAACGATCGGCCTTGAGTCTCTGGCAAATGGAAAGACCTTCCTTCAACAATGTGAGCCAATTGAAACACGACTGCGATAATCCAGCCCGTGACAAAAAGCATTACACCATAACCAATGAGGGCTTTCAACCAACCAACTACAAGCAAAGGAATAATGAAAAACACAACAATATAAAAAACCTTGCTACCCCAAAAAATGATGTGCTCATTGCGCGGAATTTTACGAATAGGCGTCTCGCCAATTTTCCGTGTGAAATACTTATTGAAATCCTTTATGTAGACCCATAAAAAATAGGTGGTGCCGTAAATTAAAGCCCAATAAATGTGTTGATATTTATGGAACCAATACTTCTTTTGTTGCTCGTTCACACGTAAGAAAGGTTCCACGTCTATATCCTCGTCTACCCCATGAACATTGGTATAAACGTGGTGAAGCTGATTGTGCTTCAGCTTCCATAAGAATACATTTCCTCCAATAATATTCAATGAATATCCCATCATTTGGTTCACCCAAGACTTGGAAGAGAAACTTCCATGAGCACTGTCGTGCATTAAATTAAAACCAATGGCCGAGAAAACCATTCCTAACACAGACCAAAGAATCAGTTGTGCAGCCCACGATTGAAAAATCAACAGAGAGGCATATACAACGGCAATAGAAACCAAAAGCAGGGTTGCTTTTGTATAAATCTTCCAATTACCTGTTCTGCTAATTCCTTTCGTTGTGAAATACTGTTCTACACGAGTGTTCAACGTATCGAAAAACGGGTGTGCTTGATTACCGAGTGAAAATGCCAATGTGTGGTCTCCTTTATGTTATACTCAAAGATAAGGTTTGAAAAGTGGAACAAAAATAAAAAACAATAATAATCAAGGGTTGTTGAAAAAAGCAAGGCTAAAGCCCTGATTTACATTGTAAATTCGCGTCTTAATTTACAACGCCGTGAACAAAAGAATTTCTTCAGCTCTCATTTCTGTGTTCGATAAAGATGGTTTAGCTCCAATTGTGGAACAAATGCATCAATTGGGCATTACACTTTATAGCACCGGAGGAACCCAAGCGTTCATTCAAAACATGGGCATCCCTGTTACCGCTGTGGAAGATTTAACAGGATATCCAAGTATTTTTGGTGGAAGGGTTAAGACACTTCACCCAAGTGTTTTAGGCGGCATTTTGTTCAGACGCGACGAAGCCCAAGATTTGGAAGAGGCCGCGAAACATAACATTCCAGCTATCGATTGTGTTATTGTTGATTTATATCCGTTCGAAAAAACTGTTGCTTCAGGAGCTTCACACGAAGACATCATTGAAAAAATAGACATCGGAGGAATTGCTCTTATTCGCGGGGCTGCAAAAAATTTCATTGATGTCGTGATTGTGCCTTCGAAGAAAGAATACAGTGCGCTTCATGAATTGCTTGTCAAGCAAAAGGGAGAGACTTCGCTTGAACAAAGACAGTTCTTCGCCAAGCAGGCCTTCGAGGTTTCTTCACATTACGACTCCGCTATTTACTCTTACTTCAAAGGAAACGAAGACGGATCTTTACGCATTGCTTCTCGTGATGCACATGTTTTGCGTTATGGTGAAAACCCCCACCAGAAAGGAAGCTTCTTCGGCGATCTCGACGCTTTATTCACGAAGCTTAACGGAAAGGAACTTTCATATAATAATTTGTTAGATGTTGAAGCCGCGGTTCAGTTGATTGCTGAATTCAAAAATAACGCGCCAACCTTTGCTATTCTAAAACACAACAACGCGTGTGGTGTGGCGACAAGACCCACCATGGTTGAGGCATATGAGGCATCATTGGCTTGCGACAGCACTTCAGCTTTCGGCGGAGTTCTTATTGCAAACGGCGAAATTGATTTAGCCACAGCTGAAAAAATAAATTCACTTTTTTGTGAAGTTGTAATTGCTCCTTCCTATGCCAATGAAGCAATTCAATTGCTGAAATCTAAAGCGAATAGAATTATCCTGATCATCAAAGAAACCCCTCTTCTTCAAACACAAGTAAGATCTATTTTGAATGGATACTTGGTTCAAGAAAAAGACAACGCAACAGAATCAGCAGCCGACTTAAAATGCGCAACGTTGACCGAAGCCAATGCTGCTTCTATTGAAGATATGATCTTTGCAAATAAATTGGTGAAACACACCAAGAGTAACACCATTGTTTTTGCAAAAGACAACACCTTACTTGCGAGTGGAACCGGACAAACTTCTCGTGTAGATGCGCTTCAGCAAGCCATTGAAAAAGCGAAACACTTTGGTTTTTCTCTAGAAGGAAGTGCCATGGCCAGCGATGCGTTTTTTCCGTTTCCAGATTGCGTAGAAATTGCGAAGAATGCGGGGATTGTTGCGGTGGTTCAACCGGGAGGATCTATAAAAGATCAGCTTTCAATAGACTATTGCAATGCGAACAATGTGTCCATGTACATGACAGGTGTTCGTCACTTCAAACATTAATAACGCTCGTCTTTCCAAATTCGTTTTTCAACCAGTTTCAATTTTTGGTTGAAGAAAATTGCTGTGCTTTTCTCGAATGATTCCGTGTAATCTGAAACCCAAAAGGAATACTTTGGTTTGCGCTTGCTTATGTTTAAAATGTCCTTCTTTTTCAACACGTCAGATACAGCTTGCGCTACAACAGAGGCACTGTCTATGATTTCAATTTTCTGCTGATAGAACTTCTCAACTTCTTTTTTAATGAGCGGATAATGCGTGCAGCCCAATATGAGTGCTTCAATTCCCTTGAAGGAAGATTTCGATAAATAACTATCAATTATACTTTGTGAAATCTTATTGTTGTAATACCCTTCTTCAATCATAGAGGCCAACAATGGAGTGGCGTTGGAAAGAACTTTCAAAGTCGGGTTTAATTTCTCAATGCGCTTGACATAAATACGCGACTGAATGGTTCCCTTTGTTCCAATAACTCCCACTTTGGTCTTGTTGTAATTCGCAGCTGTGTATGTCGCCACTGGATCAACAACATTGATTACCGGAATGTGAGAAGGAACACTTTTGACAACGGTTTTGAAAGCATGTGCAGACGCAGTGTTGCAAGCAATTACAATGGCCTTGCAGTTATGCTCAACCAACAATTCCGCAATACGCTTTGAATAGGCACGAATGCTATCCGGAGATTTATCACCATATGGTAAATGGGCAGTATCACCGAAATAAATAAACGATTCATTCGGAAGAACTTTCTGTATGGCCTTTGCAACAGTTAGTCCACCTATTCCGGAATCGAATATGCCTATTGGATTTGTTTTCATGGCAAAAAAAATCCCGCTTGGCGGGATTTCATTTTATTCAATCAATATTATTTCTGTGTTGGAGAAGTTGGTGCAGCCGCTGGAATTTTCAATTCAACTTTCAACTTATCA
>CAMCUG010000144.1 GCA_945878835.1 Chryseobacterium gleum
ATGAAAATTCCAAAAGCAGCAAACGGAAGAATAATATTCAATTTGCTTTTCAACGATTGTGAAATGTTGAACGATCCTGCCGCACTGGTCCAACGTCCAATCATCAAACTAGCCCAGAACAAAGAAACAAACGGAGCAATAGCGCTCTCTTCTGTTCCTAATTTTTGCTTCATGAATTCAGGAAGATTGCTTGCGGTTGAAACTTCAACACCCACATACAAGAAGATGGCTAGCATTCCCAAAGAGAGTTGTGGGTACTTCAAAATAGAAAGTAGACTAGCGTTGTCATCTTCAGACTTCACGGTTTCAATTTTATCTGGAACCGAAGAGAACTTGAACATCACTGCTGCTAAAACAAAGGCAGCTCCCAAAACCAAATATGGAATTTGAACCGCTTTCAAGTCTAAAGTCGTTGGACCAGATCCAATTCCACCAAAGATGGCAAACGAAACAATAACAGGTCCGATCGTTGTTCCAACGTTGTTAATTCCACCGGCTAAACTTAAACGTTGATTCCCTGTTGCAGGATCACCCATTTGAATGGCCAATGGATTCGCAGCAATTTGTTGAAGCGAAAATCCAAGTCCCACAATGAAGAGTCCTGAAATAAGCAATTCGAAAGATGCGGTGTTCGAAGCAGGAATGAACAACAACGTTCCGCATGCGGAAATTAAAAGTCCAAGCGCTAATCCATTTCTATACCCCAACGAATTCAAAATGTCTCGCTTCATGATTGCTGAAACGGCGAAATAAACAAGCGAACCTACCGTATAAGCAACGTAAAATGCAAAAGAGATTAATTGCGACTGCATTTGAGTAAGGTTCAAAGCTTTCTTAAACACAGGAATTAAAATGTCGTTGCTAGCTGCAACGAATCCCCAGAAAAAGAAAATTGAAATTAAGGTTGCCAATGCCCCTTTGGGTGCTTTTTGCATGTTGTTTGGTTTAAGATTTAGGCTGCAATATAATAATGTAATTTCTACAATAAGTAGAAGAGTTGTTATTTCTTATTCTTCCGAATAATCTCTTCCCACTTCTGTTGAATTCCTTCCGCAGGAAGAGGAGTGTATTCAAATTGAAGCAAGCCTTTGAAGTTCGTCTGCACGGCATACGGGACCGCGCCTATGCGGAGGTCTTGCATCAGCTTGAAGTCATTTCCGCCATACAATATTTCCATGTTTTCAAGCTTAAGTGGCGCAGTGGTTTTCTCGAACGATTCGAAAGTGTCGTGCATGCCAATAACCACAATACGAAAATCGGCTTTGTATTTCGAAGCCATGTGATTCAACAAGGCCAAGTCGCGCTGCGATGATTTCCCTTCATTAAAAAAATACAAGTACATATTTCGATCGCAATGCTCAGAGAATTTCCACTTGTCATTGTTAGAATTAATCAAGGTGAAATCAGGAAGAGCACTGTTCTTTTTCAATATTGAAAACTCCGTTTCACAAGCTTTTGCCAATTGTTTGCTCGTCTCGAATTTGCTAGTACTCTGCACAATCCCAAGAAGCTTCTTCATGAGCGCCGGACTGTGAGCGCGGGTGTAATAATTTTTTCGAAGCGCAGCAATAAGAATCAGTTCTTCCAATTGCGCGAAGTGTGTGCTATCTGGATTCAAATAATGAATAATCGGCTCTGCAGTCTTTGCTGTTTCCATTAGCATGGTAAACGTTTGCGCATCGCGTGTGTTCAAAGAAGGATTTAAATAGTTGGAAGCCGCTAGCTCTAACCATTTGATGAAGGCTGAGTTCTTTAAATCAATGTATTGACTTGCCGTTTCAAGATTTACTGGGGAATTAGCTAAAATACGCAAGGTGAAAATTTCACACGCTGCATAATTTTTCAGAAATGAATCTTTCTTGAATTCAAGTTCAAACAACAGTTGCATTTTGTTTTCAAGCGATTCAATTTGCGTGAGGAAGTTCACCTGTGCCGATGCGTATTTCGATGAGTCTTCCTTCGAATTGAATTTCACCAAATCCGACTTCGGATTGTTCTCTTGCATGCGTGAAGTAGCAGCTTCGTTTTGCTGAGAATTTAAGAGTAAATAATCGAAAGAATTTTCAGACAGGAAGTTCGCTATTTCCACATTGATTTCTCCAATAACAGCATTCGTTCTGTCGGCACTGTTGTTTTCAATCCGCGCTTCGAAATTGCGAATAAGTCCGTTTTGTGTAACCGTTGAGTCCGCCGAAAGAAATTCAACTTGATATGTTTGCTTGGGTGAAATCCACAAGGAAATCTGCGCATTGCTTGTACACAAATACAAATTCTCTTTTTGTTTGGTTGGAATTTTTAATTCGAATTCTCCTTTAGCATTGGCTGTTGTCTGCGCAACAATATTCAAATTTTGAGTCAACGCATCTGTCGTAAAACACGCATACACTTTGTTGTTCGATGCAACAGTGCCAGACCCTTTAATGAGGACTTCTTGTCCAAAAAGGAAATGCGCACTGAAAAGAAAAAATACAATTGAAATATGCTTCATCATAACTGAATTCCTTTTGGAAGGAACGAAGAAATGTCGCCGTTATTTTTATAGATCTCACGAAGTACAGTGCTTTGAACATGCGACAGCTCAGGAGAGGTTACAAGTAAAATTGTTTCAATGCCATCTGAAATGGCTTTGTTCATGTTCGCAATGGTGCTCTCATATTCGAAGTCGGTGCTGGTGCGCAATCCACGAAGAATATACTTTGCTCCAATCGATTTACAGAATTCTACGGTAAGCCCTTCATACTGCGCGATACGAATATTCGAATGTCCGGCAAATGTTTGTTCAACGAATGCCACTCGTTGCTCCAAGGAAAATAAATAATTCTTCGTGGTGTTTACGCCAATGGCCACAACCACTTCATCGAATAGCCCTGCTCCACGAAGAACAATGTCTTCATGTCCGGTTGTAATCGGATCAAACGATCCTGGAAATACTGCTATGCGTTTCATTTGTTTTCGATTTTAAAAAATGAAAAATGCACATGTCCGTAACTGCGTGCTTGCCAAAAATACGGACTGTCTTCGAATTTTATGTCTTTCCCGTGTTCAATTATCAAGAGTTGAAACTGTTCCGTTTTCTTTTCGAAAATTAACGAAGGCAATTCTTTCAACCAAGGTAAATCATAAGGAGGATCTGCGAATACAACTTGCGGCAAGTCTGCTTGTCTTCCTAAAAAAGTTCGGACATCCGCTGTGAATATATCCATTCCGTCTGCTTGAAAGTTGCGCTTCACTTGTTGCAATTGTCTTGAATGCTTCGGGCTGCTTTCCACCGCAATCACCCGCTGAACCCCGCGCGATGAGGCTTCTAAACTTATAGCTCCGGTTCCTGCAAAGAGATCCCACATGAGCGAAACTTCGTCCCATTCTACCAAATGCTGTAACACATTGAACAACGCTTCTTTCGCGAAATCTGTCGTGGGTCTTCCTGTAAACGACTTGTCTACTTTAATGATGCGACCTTTCCAGTCGCCACCAATTATGCGCATAGCATGTGTAATTTCCAGAGGTCGTTCAACGAATTCGCTTGCATGTTTTCAGAGAACAGAACATTGCGGACGTACGATTCAAAAACTTCAACATAATTCGAATCGAAATGTGTTCCCTGCACAAACACGGGCAAAGCCGCTAAATCAATTCCATATTGAATACATCCGTTCGCTAGGAAGTACAAAATATCTTCGGCCGTATTCCCGGCGTATTCATTCAACAACACCAAGGCGTTGTTTTTTTCAAGACACAAAAAATGTTTTTCCTTTCCAATCCAAAGCGTTGCTTTCGATTGAACCAAGCTCGCATGTGCGCGCTGTCCCGGAAGGAGTAGGGTAGGAAGCGCAAGAATTTCAACTCCAACAATGAATCTTTCCAAATTCATAACAGAAGAATGCGTTGCGAAAACAACTACAACATCTTGTTGTGTGTTGAAACGATACGTCAAGAATTCATTCGATGTTATTTGAGGAAGGTAATTCGCAACTTCATTTTCTTGGAACATAGCCTTCGGAATAAGATTGAAGGCAAGAGGCTCAACAGATAATATAGTCTTTTTGAAAACCGCGCTGGGCCAATGCTTTTGAAGCCAGGAAACCGACTCGGCGAAGGGAATGCTCTCTCCAACGGGAAACGACTGGTTATACGTAAATATGACATCACCATCTTCTGGTTGAGCGAAAGCAATGGAAACAAAGAAAGATTCCAGATGCACGGAGGCATGCAGACGAGCGCTGTTTTCTACAACAGCTGTCGGAATTTGAAAGGTTTCAGTGTTCATCGTGAAAAAATACGCATAATTAATTTCTTTGCTAATTTACATCATTGCTGCGCTTGGTCTTTCTTTGCAAGCGAGAATAAAATCATGAGTCACACTGCATTCGAACAATTACTGCTGGAGAATTTTTCTTTTGCGCCCACAGCGGGACAAAAGAAACTTTTCCA
>CAMCUG010000145.1 GCA_945878835.1 Chryseobacterium gleum
GTATGTTCCAATTGAGTCGTAGAAATACGTCGGATAAAACTCATTCGAAGTCATTCCGTTTCCGAAATCCCAAGTCACTGAACTTACAGTAGACAAATCTTCGCTCCAGTATAACATGACAGCATTTTCCAATTGAACCAAGGAATCCGCCATTAATTCGATTGAAGTAGAACAAGCCGTTGTATCAACTGCGCAGTCTGAATTCATTCCGAAAACTGCAGATTGATAACTTCCCGAAGTCATGTCTGTTGAAATCAATAGCATTCCATTTGCTGAAATGCTAATTCCTGAAGCATTGCCTCCGTCCCATCCGTCTCCGAATGTGTCGAACATATTCAAGGTATAGCATCCGTCTGCAAGACAAGCGTAGTTTGTTATCGAACCATTATATACTGTAGATTGACCGCCAATAAGAATTGTTCCATTCGAATTTGCTATGTTGTAAGAACTTTCGTTAATAAACGCTCCTGGATTGAACTCAATGGCAACTGCTGTTCCAGTTGTGCAACCTGTGAAGCACGATCCGTCATCTACAACCGCCAATGCATTGTAGTTTATAGCTGATGAATCCATGCAACCATAAACCAACACGCAAGAACCATCGTCTGTTGTTGCAGCTGAGTTGTAGTTCGAGGCCAATGGGTTTGTACATCCGAAGACATCTCCGCATGTTCCATCAATACTGAAATTCACCGATTGAGTAACCAGGTTTGCGTCTAAACCCGTGTGAATCACTTCGACTTGACCGTTGTTTATCCAGAAGTAACCGTTGTACCAACCCTGGAAACCTGCGTTGTTCGACATAACCGCGGTGTAGCATTCGCCTAATTGCAAGCAGATATAGGTATTGTAAATGGCAACATTGCCCAACGAAGGAGAAGACCAAACGGTGTCTCCAGCTGAATTCAATATGTTAAGGGTAACTTGATTTCCGGCTGAAAACGTGCAGATATAAAGAGAAGCATTAACACTCCCCTCTCCGTCGCAGTAGATACAAGAACCGTCGTCAACGTTGGCATTCGCATTAAAGTTTGTAGCAAATTGATCTGTGCAGCCTTCATATAAGCAACCGATGTTTATGTTCGCAATTGGGTTGTAGTTAATAGCTGCGGGATCCATACATCCCTGCACTGCAGCAGTTCCGCAATTGGCCACTCCGACTCCAAACATGAACTGTCCTTGGTTTCCTGTTGAAAAAGTTCCTGTGTAAGAACTTTCACCCATTACAAAAACATTCAACGAACCGCCGTTCCATCCGTCTCCGAATGAATCAAACATATTCACTCCATAACATCCAACTGGCAAACACCAAACTCCATCCGGTGTTGAACCTCCTCCATTTACAACAACGGCTCCTGTTGTTGTATTGACTACTGTAAAGCTCATTTCAGATGGGAAAAATCCAGGGGTCAATGTGTACGAAACTTGCGTACAAGTGGTGTCTACTTGCGCTTTCGCCACGAAACCCGTGGTGAATAGAAGGGCAACTAAAAATAAACGTAAAGTTTGTTTCATAATAAAGGTTAAGGTCATGAAAATATATTGATTCGCTGATAATCAGACATTCATATCAAGAAAAAAGTTGCTTACTGTTGGAATTGTGGAAAACTGCCTATTCGAAAATGGCGCCGCTGCCTATTAATTCTTCACCAATATAGAAAGCGGCAAACTGTCCTTTCGCAACGCCGTATTGGGTGTCATGAAATATTACATACGTGAACTCACTTCCAACCGAAACATTCGCCTTGAAAAGAGGCTGTCGGTAACGTATACGGCAATCGACTTCTAAAACTTGGCCTTGACTTGGTTTTAAGTTTTCCTGAATCCAGTGCGCCTCTGCGTTTCGAATGGCGAGACCTCTTCTTGCTAAAGCCGGATGATTTTCCCCTTGAGCCGAGTACACTGTATTCTTTTCCACATCAATAGCTACGACGAACAACGGAATGGCTTGTCCGCCTATTCCCAATCCTCTTCTCTGCCCTACTGTATAATAATGCGCCCCGTTGTGTTCGCCAACATCGTCGCACATTTCTGAAGTGACGATTTGTGGTCTTGAAAGAACTTCGGGATTTATAGAAGCGTCATTTACCAATTCATTTAATTGTGGAAGGAAGTCGTCTTTGATGCGAAGCACTCTTCCTTTTTTCGGAGCCAATTGTTGTTGAAGGAAAACAGGTAGTTTAACCTTCCCAATGAAACATAATCCTTGAGAGTCTTTCTTGTCTGCATTCGGAAGTTGAAGTTCAGCGGCAATGACGCGCACTTCAGGCTTGGTTAATTCTCCGATTGGAAAAAGGGCTTTGCTCAACTGAGCTTGATTCAGTTGACACAAGAAATAGCTTTGGTCTTTGTTTCCGTCTGCCCCAGAAAGCAGATGGTATTGAGTAATTCCGTTCTTTATTTTTTCTGACTTGCGCACGTAATGTCCGGTTGCAACGTAATCTGCTTTCAACTGTTCGGCCGCTTTTAAGAATACATCGAATTTGATTTCTCGGTTACAAAGCACATCTGGGTTAGGCGTTCTTCCCAATTCGTATTCGCGGAACATGTATTCCACAATGCGCTCACGGTATTCAACGCTGAGGTCTAGCACATGAAATGGAATACCCAAGTGCTCTGCTACGAGCATGGCATCGTTCGAGTCGGTAATCCAAGGGCATTCGTTATTGATAACCACTGTCTCATCGTGCCAATTCCGCATAAACACCGCAATTACATCATACCCTTGCTCAATGAGCAAATGCGCGGTAACTGCGGAATCTACCCCGCCCGACAAACCAACCACAACGCGTTTCATTTTGCAAAATTAGTCGAGTCCATTCAAAAACAGTCCATTCGAAGAGAAGAAAGAATTACATTTGAAGAAGCGCGCCCGAGGCAACCCCTAAAATTAATCTCGTCTTAACTCAAATTATTGGTGTCAACAGAACCCTCTCAACAAGAACTGATTGACGGCTGCCTCAAAGGAGATAGCCGAAGCCAAAATGCTATTTATAAGATGTATTTCGGGAAGATGAAAGCGGTATGCTTGCGTTATGCAAGTTCTACTGACGAGGCAAAAGACGTGGTGCAAGACGGATTCATTAAAGTTTTTTCCAGTTTGGAAAAGTTTGAAGGAAACGGATCTTTAGAAGGATGGATTAGAAGGATAATGGTAAACTTATCTATTGATCAATACCGGAAAAAGAAGCACACTGTGGACCTAGACTTAGAAAACTCAAAGCACTATGTTGAAGAAAGTGCAGAGGAGGAAGACGAGCAGGAGCCTGACATTTACGACTTTCAACCTCACCACATCGTTGAAGCCATGCAACAATTGACACCTGTTTATCGTACAGTTTTCAACTTGTATGTCTTCGAAAACTTTTCTCACCAAGAAATTAGTGAGAAACTAGGCATTAGTTTAGGGACTTCAAAAAGTAACTATTCGAAAGCCAAGAAGAACATGAAAAAGATATTAATAAAAAATAAAATTAACGAGTCGAATGAATCGTAACCCGTTGGATAAATTTGAACAAGGAATTCAAGAAGCTTATAAGAATTATGAGTTGCCTTACAGTTCTTCAGAGTTTTCACAAGTATGCAGACGTCTGCTTCGCAAACGTCTATTCAGTGGTTTAGCTCTTTGGGGTGGCGTTGCTGCTATCACTGCCATTGTTGGAGTATCTGGATACCTTATTGTTTCGAGTAGCAACAATATCACTGCTTCTGCTACTCCCAATGCACCTGATGTTTCAAACACCGTTTCAATTCCAAATTCAAACGAAGATGTTACTGATGATGCTACTGAGGGACTAAATGAAATTATTTCGGAATTCAAGAAAGATGTCATGAATACTTCTGGGAATTCTGAGACTAGCCCATCAACTGATCCTGTTGCTACCGTTGTTCAAGATTCCTCAGAGAGCGCTTTACCTTCTGCGACTGCAGATAGCAATGACAAAAATAGATCTTTGGCCATTGAACCTAGCGTGCGCCAAGCTTGTGCGGGAACAGATGTTCACTTCACTGCCAAAAACAGTCCTAAGAACGGAAGTTATTTGTGGAACTTCGGAGACGGTAGTTTCTCGAATCAAGAAAATCCTTTTCACATCTACAAAAAATCAGGAACGTTCGATGTCTCGTTATCTGTAACCAATCCGAATGACGGGCAAATTTCTACGATTGCGATGCGCGATTTGATTACCGTCAATCCCAAGCCTGAAGCTGATTTCGAGTGGTCTTACACGAACAATCCAGTTGGAGAACCTACTGCAAAATTTGTAAACACCAGTGTGAATGCCAATAGTTTTGTTTGGAAGTTCTCAGGGAATAAAATTTCAAATGAAGTCTCTCCAAGTGTTATTTATAATTCGAAAGGAAAGCAATCTGTGATTCTTGAAGTTCAAAACACTTATGGTTGTAAGGACGAGCAAGTGAA
>CAMCUG010000146.1 GCA_945878835.1 Chryseobacterium gleum
GGAAAAGGCGGATTGGATCTTTACTCTTTCGAGCTTACTGAAAACGTAAGACCGCGCTATGTGAGTTATGTGGAAGGGTTTGTGTTCGACAGCAAAACGAATGCGCCGTTAGACGGAAAATTACAATTGTTGAATTTGAGCAACGGAGAAATCGTGGCTGAAACGTTTTCGAATAAAAGCAGAGACGGTTACTTCTTGGTTTGTCTTCCAGCAGGAAACGACTACGCATTGAATGTTAGCGCGAACACTTACCTCTTCTACTCTTCAAACTTCTCGCTTCGCGATTTCACTCCAACGCGCCCTTACCGAAAAGATGCGCCCTTGCAAAAGATGGATGCAGGTGCAACGATTGTGTTGGAGAACATTTTCTTCAAAACAAACAGCTCAAGCCTCGAGACCGAATCTTATATTGAATTAACCAAGCTATTAGAGCTTTTGGTGAAGAACCAGGCCATGCGCATTCGCATTGAAGGACACACGGACAGTGATGGAGAAGAACCCGCCAACTTGAAACTTTCTCAAGCTCGAGCTTTGAGTGTTAAAGCATATTTAGAATCGAAAGGAATTGTTGCAACTCGAATAGAGTCTGAAGGATACGGCGAATCGCAGCCGATAGAAACCAATGCGACTTCAGAAGGAAAAGCAAAGAATCGAAGAACGGTTTTCAGAGTTCTTTAAAACAAAAAAGGTGTTCGAATGAACACCTTTTTTTATCGTTTCTTTTCGAATTAATTAATCACATTAATCACTCTGTTAGGTGCTCTGAACTTTCCTTTAATAACACCTCCTTTCGAAGTCCCTTGAATATTGGTCTTTCTTGTTGTGCGATCTAAATAAACCGTTGAAGTTCCCAAAGGCAGATTCGACAATGAGTTAATTCCAAAGACCATGTTGGTAGCTCCAACACTGTTCGTGAAATTCCACGTGTCATCACCCCAAGCCCATGAACCAATAAATGCGCCTACTTCCTGATTTTGAGAAAGAGCAGTTCCAGCCCATTGAAAATCATACGCTGCTGAACGACTAAGCTCCGTGAAACTCGAAGGAAAACCAATCGACTCAAACGCTGGAACCGTATTAGTGAATACGTTACCATCTAAATTGGTGTAGACAAAAGTTCCTGGAGCAATATTCCCGACGTAATCTTTCGCATGTCCGCCCCAAAAAATATTGTAAGGCAAAACATCTCCATTAAACTTCACATTATCTGTTGAATCCAATTCCAATAAAGTGCCTAAAGCACCACCAAAACGAAATCTAGCTATAACAGTGGTTACACCTGTGTTCGAATTGTAAAACTGTTCGTATTCAGTATAGATACGATCTTGATTCACATCTCCAGCAGATTCACCTGTACAAGAGAAAAGTGCCACGGAAATAATGACCGCCAAAATCCAAATTCCTTTTTTCATAGCGTTTTTTTTTCGAATATAATTAAAAACTTAATGCGTTCTTCCAGGATAAACCTCCAACGCGTGACGCAGACATTCAACAGCATTGCGAAGCGCATCTTCATTTAACACATAAGCCAAACGCACTTCATTGGTTCCAGCTCCAGGTGTCGCGTAGAATCCAGTTGCTGGCGCCATCATCACTGTTTGATTGTTGTGTGAAAAATCTTCCAACATCCATTGGCAGAATTTATCTGCGTTGTCAATTGGAAGACGAGCAATGCAATAAAATGCACCCTTTGGATTTGGACACATAACGCCAGGAATGGCGTTCAATCCGCTCACTAAAATATCTCTACGCTTCACGTATTCTGCTACTACTCCATCGAAGTATTCTTGCGGAGTATCCAAAGCAGCTTCCGAAGCAATCTGTCCGAATGTCGGTGGGGAAAGTCTTGCTTGCGCAAACTTCATGGCCATAGACATGACATCTGCGTTACGGGTAACCAATGCACCAATACGCGCACCGCACATGCTGTAACGCTTGCTCACGCTGTCAATCATGATGGCGTGGTTGTCTAATCCTGCCAAATTCATAACTGAATGCGGAACGGCTCCGTCGTACATGAACTCGCGATAAACTTCATCTGCTATCAAGAACAAGTCATGCTTAATGACCAAATCGCGCAATTGCTCAAGCTCTTCTTTCGAATATAAATATCCAGTTGGATTGCCCGGATTACAAATCACGATTGCCTTTGTCTTTGGAGTAATTTTTTCTTCGAATGCTGAAATTGGAGGAAGTGCAAATCCTGTTTCAATGTATGAAGTAACAGGAACCACGTTCACTCCAGCCATTACCGCGAATCCGTTGTAGTTCGCGTAGAACGGTTCTGGGATAATTACTTCATCGCCAGGATTCATACACGTCATGAATGTAAATATCAATGCCTCTGAACCTCCTGTAGTGATCATCAACTGCTGCGGAGTTAACGCAATATCTTTCGAAGCGTAATAACCTGTCAATCCTTTCTTGTATGAACCAATTCCATCTGAATTGCTGTATTCAATAACCTTAATGTCTAGGGCCTTCATCTTCTCACGCACAATCCCTGGCGTTTCAATGTCGGGCTGACCAATGTTCAAGTGATAAACAGTCTTTCCTGAAGCTTTAGCTGCCTCTGAAAAAGGCACCAGCTTGCGAATTGGAGAAGATGGCATAGCCACCGCTTTCGATGAAATGTTTGGCATAGAAATAAATTTGCTCGGCAAAATTAGGCAATTCCTGTCGGCTTCCTTCTTAACTTGCTCCAATGTTATTCTTTTCATCTGAAATACAAGACGGCAGTTGGAAATTGAACGAAGAAGAAAGCCGTCACATTAAAGTTTTGCGCCTGCACGAAGGTGAGAGATTGATCTTCACCAACGGCAAGGGCGAACGCATAGAAGCCGCTCTAGACAAGGTCGACAAGCATTGTACTTTAACAACACTTTCGAGAGAAACCATTGAAAACACGAATCCCCATTTACACCTTTTTGTAGCTCCCACGAAGAATGCCGATCGCATTGAGTGGCTGGTTGAAAAGGCCGTTGAAATGGGTATTCGAAGCATAACCTTTTTAGTTTGCGAACACTCGGAACGTGTTCGCATGAAACCCGAGCGCATCGAACGTGTGGCTATTTCAGCATTGAAGCAGAGCCTTCAATATTCGTTACCTGAATTGCATTTCGATGTGAAATTTCAAGAGGCATGGAAAAATGCAGTTGGAATGAAATTGCTTGCGCACTGCGAAGACGGCCCGAAGATTCAACTTTCAACATGGAAAGAAAAGCATGCGAGCCTTTCTATTTTCATTGGACCGGAAGGAGACTTTTCGAAAAACGAAATTGCATTGGCGAACGATGCTCCTGCCCTTTCCTTGGGGACAAACCGATTAAGAACTGAAACCGCTGCGCTGAAAGCACTTGTTGCAGCGCACGAATATTTCGAACGATAAACTTCATTTATGAAACCTATTTTCAAATCACTGCTTGTTGTTTTTTTGTTGAAAGGCCTTTCAACGTCCGCGCAAGTTGAAACGTTAATCCCGATGCCCACAAGCATTGCCTATGTTCACGGCAAAGGATTTCTTTGGACTGCAGGCACACAAGCAGAAGGGCTTGGAATGTGTCAGCAAGAAGTTGAACTTTTTAATTCTTGGCTGATGCTAAACGAGCCTGAAAGTGTAAGTGAAGTTTATTCGCAAAAAGAAGTTTCAACAAAAACAAAAAAAGTCATTTTTCAACTCACGAAAAACATTCCTTCAAATACCGAAGCCTACTACTTAACCGTTCGCGAAAATGAAATCCGTCTAACATCGGCTACGGAAGAAGGCATTTCACGAGGCATGCAGACCTTGAAGCAATTGTTACCGAAGTATTTCAAGACGAACGAATCATTTTCCGCTTTTGAAATTCCGAGTATGGACATAGCAGATGCGCCTGCCTTTCCGCACAGAGGAATGCTGCTCGACTGCGGAAGACATTTCATGGATGTCGCTACCGTAAAAAAGTACATAGACGCTTTGGCGTTTTATAAAATGAATGTCCTTCACTGGCACTTAACCGAAGATCAAGGCTGGCGCATTGAAATCAAAAAATATCCAGAGCTTGCGCGTCTTGGTTCTTACCGTATGGATAAATTCGGGAATCATGTGAGCGAAGGATATTACACGCAAGAGCAGATCAAAGATATTGTTGCTTATGCTCAAACCAGACACGTGACCATTATTCCGGAAATAGAAATGCCCGGCCATTCGGTTGCTGCCATTAGTGCCTACCCATGGCTCAGCTGCACAGGAGAAAGCATTCCGGTTGAAACGGAATGGGGAGTATTCAAAGACATTTATTGCGCAGGGAACGACAGCACAGTTCAGTTTTTGAAAGACGTCATGGACGAAGTCTGCGCGCTTTTCC
>CAMCUG010000147.1 GCA_945878835.1 Chryseobacterium gleum
TAAACGAAAATACGAGGTTTAAAGATAAACATTCATTGTAAATGTTTTCGAGTAATGCAATTACATTTGTAACATGAACGAAAGAAAAAAAATTCCGACGGCTGTTTATGCTGAAATGACCCCGAATCCTTCATCTATGAAGTTCGTTGCGGATCGTTTGCTATTAACTGGTGGACTTCAAGTTGAATATAAATCGAAGGCCGAAGCATCGGGTTCTTCGCCTCTTGCGGAAGAGCTTTTTAATTTTCCATTTGTAACCAATGTATTTATTGCACATAATTTCGTGACCGTAACGAAAGACGGCACCATTGATTGGGACATGATTGTGATGCAGCTTCGCGAATACATTCGTGAGTGGCTCATGGACAACGAGATTGCGGTTTCTACTGTTCCCGCAGAGCTTATGAGCAGAAGTGCAAGCATGATTGAAGAAGCGAAAGTTGGAGGGTCATCGCCATCAGCAGTTGATCGTTCAAGGTTCAAGCCTTCGGAATACGACGATGCAATTATGGCGTTGTTGGAAGAGTTTGTTCGTCCAGCAGTGGAAGCAGACGGTGGCGCCATTGATTTCGTAGGTTACGATGAGAAGAAAGTTTTTGTTGAAATGAAAGGATCATGCGCAGGCTGTCCTTCATCAACAGCAACGCTTAAAGGAGGAATTGAAAACCTTTTGAAGGCGAAACTTCCAAGTGTGGTGGAAGAAGTAATTTCGGTTTAAGGAAATAATCAGCGAAGACCTTCGTTTCATCCACGCTCATGAATAAAAATTTCATTTTTAAAATTACACTTGGCTCATTGCTCTTTTGCGTTTTAAACGTTGCACAAGCTCAAGTAGCGCGTGTCTATGTGAACGAATTCTTGCAAATTGGTGTTGGTGCGCGTGCGATGGGCATGTCGCAAGCGCAGGTGAGCAGCGTGAACGATGTAACATCGGGTTACTGGAATCCTGCAGGATTAATGGGTCTCGGTAACAAACTAGACGCGGCGGTCATGCACAGCGAGTCTTATGCTGGTATTGCGAAATACGATTATGCTGCAGTGGGCAAGCGACTCGATTCATCGTCAGCGGCATCTTTTTCTATGATTCGTTTTGGAATAGATGATATTCCGAACACGTTGGATTTATACGACCCAAACGGAAACATTGACTATTCGAGGGTTACAACATTTAACGCAGCGGATTACGCGTTCTTATTTTCTTACGCGAAGAAGGGGGTTCCCTTCATTCACAAGCCATGGGCAAGTCGCGTAAACATTGGTGGAACAGCGAAAATTATTTACAGACAGATTGGAGATTTCGCACGCTCATTTGGATTCGGATTCGACCTAGGTGGGCAGTACCAAGGAAAGCATTTGTGCTTGGGCGCTGTTATTCGCGATGCTAGTTCAACGTTCAACGCATGGTCGTTCAGCTTGGGCTCAACCGCAACTTCCGTCTTTGAACAAACAGGAAACGAACTTCCGAAAAACGGATTGGAGATTGCGTTGCCGAGAGCGATATTGGGTGCGGGCTACAAATTCAACAAAGAAAAAATTTCATTTTTGGTGGAAGGAAATGCGACAATCACCACAGATGGACAGCGTAACGCGTTGGTCTCAGGAAATACGTTTAGTATTGACCCGAATATTGGTTTGGAGGTTGGATATTCCAACACCATCTTTTTCAGAGCAGGAGTTGGAAACGCACAGCGGGTAAAGGATTTCGAGGAAGAGTATGTTACCTATCAACCCAATATTGGAATAGGCATTCGCCTTCGAAAAATGTTTATCGACTATGCGTTAACAGATGTTGGAAATTCTTCCGACGTTCTGTATAGCAACGTTTTTTCGTTGAAGTTTTCGTTTTAATTATTCAATAATAAAACGCTCACTTTCGTGAGTGGTTTGCCCTTCAGCATGTAGTACGTATATTCCTTTTGGAAGGTCAAGCTCCAGAGTTTGCGTATGCATTCCACCTGGGATGTTCCATTTCGATTCGTAAACTACTCTGCCGCTAATATCTGTAACAGTGACAAGGGCTTTATCGAAGCGCCGATTGAATGTTTGAACACGGAATGTCCCGTTGTTCGGATTAGGAAAAACATCGAATTGCTGTTGCACAAAGTGCTGATCTTCTGTGCTCACGATTGGTTCAACAACAATGTCTTCATCTCCCGGTAAATAATAGGTATAAGCGAAGAACACAATCATCATTTCGTCTCCTGTCTCTTCTCCCGCCATCACCAATTGCGGCGGGCTGTTCGGGTTGTAAGGATTTGCAGAAGTGTTGTCGTAAAATGCTTCTGCACGAAGGTTTGAATTTTGTGGAATGTGAATCAATTGTGGATAGTTATAACTTAACTGCCAATTGAAGTCCCAAGAAGGAATGCTGATTAGTGGTTCTGTGGCGCCACTTGGAAGTTCTGCCCAACTACTGATGCTTCTTCCAATTAAATGCATGTGAGGGAAGGCTCCGATTAGCGTGATCTCTGCAGGAACGGTGTATGTTTCAGTAAATGTTGCTGTTTGATTGGCAGGTATAAATAGAAAATTTTGATCTAAAATTCCAGGCGCATGGTTGAGTATTGGATTGTACCAGACTTCACGGGGAGTGGGGTCGTCTGAATAATGAAGGTTGACAGTGGTTTGATCTGTTTGTCCAAGTGTGCCCGCAGGATAGTGGAATTCAACCAAGAGATCTCCGCCCGCCTCAAGGCGTTGAGCAAAACCGAATGGCACCCACAAAGGCCCGCCGCCGGGGGCCCAAGCCGCAAGAAATTTTGCTCCGTTTACCAAGCTTCCTCCACTCGACTGAAACCCATCTCCAGGATCATTCGCATCTAATGTAGCGCCCGCCCCAGTTGGATCATAGGATATTACTACGTGGTGAACAATGTCTGCGTTTCCGGGAATGATTTCAATTCCGTCAATCCATCTATCTTGAGTCAATCCTCCTGAAATAACGAAGGTTCTATAGTAGTCGCTGTTTGTTGCAGGGCTTGTGTAATCTGGCGTCTGATAAGATTGATCTACAGAGGGAAGTTGCGTGTTGTTGTTGTAAACCGGTGCAGCGGGTGCAAGCGCGAGGTCTCCTGTTAAAGCGCCTCCAACAATCCAATCTTCAACGGCTTGCTTTTCAGCTTGTGTTAAAACGTTTTCGCCAACGAAGTGACGGTAGTTCGGATCAGCCGGCCATGGCGGCATTTGTCCCGAAGTTATCGCTCCTAAAATACTCGCTTGGCTGTTGTATGCATCGCCGTAAGTCATGAGTGACGACGGACCAATGCCACCTTCGTGGTGACAAGTGGTGCAATGTTCAAATAGAATTGGGGCTACATTTTCACTCCACGTTACTTGTGCGAATGCTCCAATTGAACTGATTAGAATAGCGAATAGAAATATAAGTTTTTTCACAAGAAATATTTTTAAGGTTTTATAAAGTTAAGCATAGTTTAAACAAGCAGGCTATTCGGCATGAAGGTTTATTGCGATTGTAATGTTTATTTCTTCAAAGGAACAGTGTCTTTCCAACTGAAATAATAATCATCTTGCAGTTCGTGAAACCCCTGTTGGAAATACAAAATCTAAGCGTGGCCTTCAACAACAAAATTGTTGTGAACGCCTTGTCCTATGCGCTTTTCCCTGGAAAGATAACAGCAGTGGTGGGTGAATCGGGGAGTGGAAAATCAGTAAGCGCGATGTCGTTGCTCGGTTTGCTTCCAACAAAAAATTTAACTTTTCCTTCCGGAGAGATTTTTCTTTCGAGTGAATTGTTGGGGTCGGAAAATCGAACAGTGAAGCTAACCGACGAGGCATTGGTTTCGTTGCGCGGAAAAAAGATTGCGGTGATTTTCCAAGAGCCCATGACGGCGCTTAATCCGGCTATGACTTGTCAGCAGCAAATGGAGGAATGCCTTCAGCATGAAAATAAAGAAGCACGAAAAGCCAAAGTATTATCGTTGTTGGAAGAGGTTGAAATGCCAGACCCAACAGGTGCTCTAAAGAAATATCCGCATGAATTTTCAGGTGGACAACGTCAACGCATCATGATAGCCATGGCGTTGGCTTCCGAGCCGCAACTGCTCATTGCAGACGAGCCGACCACAGCCCTTGACCCTTCCGTGCAAGCGTCTATTTTAGAGCTCATCAAGAAATTGAAAAACAACCGCAACATGTCGGTGCTTTTCATTTCACACGATTTGCACGTGGTGAAAGAAATTGCAGATTTCATAGTGGTTATGAAGTCTGGAAGTGCCGTTGAACAAGGCAATGCAGAGGACGTCTTGAATAATCCTCAGCACGATTATACAAGAGGACTACTCGCTTGTCGACCTTCGAAATCTTCGAAGGGAAAGAGTTTG
>CAMCUG010000148.1 GCA_945878835.1 Chryseobacterium gleum
ATTGAAGGACTAGTCACTTTTCCATATGGAATAACCTCGTTATCTCGCTCCACATCTATTCCTTTCTTCAACAATAAAATTTCTGAAGGCTGAAGTTTGAATTCAATAATGGCCCACTTCTCAACGTTTAACTTACGTTCTTTTTCCTCGAATACAAACCCAGTACAGGGCACGCGGTGTTTCAAAGGAAAAGAATAAACACGGACAGTATCGTCCTCAAAAATGAGCTCTTTCTCTTTGTCTTGTGTTTCAACAAAAATTAATTCGTATTCGAAATACGATTCCGAAACCTTGAATTGAAGACGAATAACTTCTTCCAAACCGGGAGGACCGTAGATGGTTAAAGGCGTTTTCCTTCCCAATAAATTATAGGTGCTCAGCAGTCCGATAAGGCCGAAGAAGTGATCACCATGAAGATGTGAAATGAAGATGGCTTGAATGCGCTGCATCTTCACCTTGTATTTTCTCAATTGCATTTGTGTTCCTTCACCACAGTCGATCAAAAAATATTTGTCGTGCACGTTCACCACCTGCGCCGTAGGCTTGTGGCGCGAGGTTGGCGTTGCAGCGCCACATCCGAGTATGGTAACTTGAAACAGCAAAAAAAGAAAACCGCCTCGTGCAAGACGAGACGGTATCAAAGGTCGTGAATAATTTCGATTAGTGTTGAACTTGAATCAACTTCTCTGCAACATTCTTTCCTGAAACAAGACGAGCCACGTAGTTTCCTGTTGGAAGGTTCGAGGTGTTCAAACGATATGTGTTCGCACCTGGAGTTGTCATTGTTTTCTCAGAGAAAACCAATTGACCCATGGTGTTGTATACAGAAACTTCAGCTTGGTCGTTAGCACCCATTGGGAAAGTCACCAAAGTGAATTCGTTTGCTGGGTTTGGAGAAACTTTAACTACGTCGTTGAAAGAAACCCCTTCAGTCACGTTGTTTCCCGAAAAGTCAAGGGTGTAACCTGTGAACTCATAAGGAACATCACCCAATAAAAGCAAGTTCGCAGTTACAGCAATCTTCACAGGGAAAATACCTGTTTGATTTGGAGTACCTGTGATATCTCCACAATATCCCGCACCTGCGCCGAACATACATGGGTCTGGATTTTCGCCGTTGTTGTTACAAGCGATTGACAAGCCTAAGCCTGAAAGATCTGCCCAAGTTGTATCCACAGCAGAAACGATTCCGTAAAACACAGCATCCAAGTGAATGGTGTTGATGGTAATAAGCGCAGGGTATGTTGGATCAATGTCTGCAGCGGTAGTTGGAGTTCTTACATAAAGCACATCGCTGTATGGAACACCTTGAAGACCTGGTGCGAAGTTTTCGCCTATTACAGGATTCGGACTAACTCCGAAAGTTTGACCAGCCCAATCGTAATCGGCTGAATTACATTGCGCAGATGCAGCTAACGAAAGAGCTACAAAAGCTAAAACAGAAAGTAATTGTTTATTCATATTGAGGGTTTAGATTTCGCGTTCAACTTCTTCCATGTACACCAAATCAATGGCCTCGCTTAACGTTGGAGTAATTTTAAATACTGAGTCCAACTGAGATATGGAAATTAATTTTTTAACTGTTTCTTGCAGTCCGCATACAACGAATGTACCATTCGCATCGCGACACAAGCGCTGACCTACAAGTAATGCAGATAATCCAGAAGAGTCAATGTATTTTGTAGCAGACAAGTCAACAATGATATTTCGCTGCGTACTTCTATTTTGAAGAACCAACTCTGATTTAAGCTCCGGCGCATAAATGGCATCGAGCTTCTCTACGTTCGAAGTGATGTAAACTAACTTTTCTTTTTGATCTGCAACAAAATTCATAATAAAATGCTATTTGCCCAAAAATAACTAATTTCTAGGAAGAAATACAAAAAAAGAATTGTAAGAATTAACTCACCCTTTTTATTCCTTGGGCGAGAAGGAAAATTGCTGCCATTCGAATAGCAACTCCATTTTCAACTTGATTCAAAATAATGCTGTTACGACCGTCTGCAACTTCACTCGAAATTTCAACTCCGCGGTTAATAGGACCTGGATGCATGATAACGATTTCCTTTCCAAGTGCGTTCAAGCGATCTTGCGTCAAGCCAAACAACTCAGTATACTCGCGAAGACTAGGGAAATAAGGGATTCCCGCATCTTGTCTTTCTAACTGTATGCGCAGCATGTTCGCAACATCGCACCATTCAAGCGCGCGCTGAAGGTTGTGCTCTACCTTCACTCCTAATGATTCGATGTGTTTCGGGATCAATGTGGTTGGACCACAAACCATTACTTCAGCGCCTAACTTCTGAAGGCAGTAAATATTACTGAGGGCTACTCTACTGTGAGTTATGTCTCCAACTATAACTACTTTTTTCCCTTCGACTTTCCCTAATTTTTCTCTGATTGAAAAGGCATCGAGCAATCCTTGAGTTGGATGCTCATGCGTTCCGTCTCCCGCATTAACGACAACCGCGTTGGTTCTTTCAGATAAAAATTGGCAGGCACCCGGCGAGGCATGACGCATAACAACCATGTCTACTTTCATAGCCAAGATGTTGTTCACCGTGTCTATTAGCGTTTCTCCTTTTTTCACTGAAGATGTTGATGCGGAAAAATTCACAACATCTGCACCCAGTCTTTTCTCGGCCAATTCAAAACTCAATCGTGTTCTCGTTGAGTTTTCAAAAAATAAATTGGCTACTGTAATATCTCTTAAAGAAGGAACCTTCTTAATGGGTCTGCTTAATACTTCTTTGAACTCGTCGGCTTGCGAAAAAATCAAGTCAATGTCGGCTTTTTTCAGCGGCTCAATGGCAATGAGGTGTTTGGTGCTTAGCTTCATGTTAGTCGTTCAAAAAAATTACATGATCTTCCTTTTCCCCTTCACTCTTCCACATAACTCTGACACGTTGATTGTCGAAACTCTCTACTTCCTTTCCTACATATGTCGCTTCGATAGGCACTTCCCTTCCCTTCTTTCTATCTATGAGCACAAGCAATTCAACAGACTTCGGCCTTCCATATTCCATTAGACCTTCCATGCCCGCACGTATGGTTCTTCCAGTGTACAAGACGTCGTCAATTAAAACCACATTCATTCCTTCCACACTGTGCTTCATATCTGTAGACTTGGCCAGAAGCGGCTTGTCGTGAATTCTAAAATCGTCGCGATAAAACGTTGGATCAACAATTCCCCACTTGACAACATGTCCCGATTTAGCAAATTCTTCTACAATGCGTTCCATGAAAAACACGCCACGAGGTTGAAGTCCGATGAGAATGGTCGAAGAAAAGTCTTTGTGATTTTCGATTAATTGACGACACAACCTTTGAATGATCATATTCAGCAGTCCGCCATTGATCAAGGTTATTTTCTTTGCCATCGAGTGCAAATATAGTAGAAAATTGAATTGCCTACTTTTGCAAAGCATGATTGGAACGGAAATAGAAAAAGCGCGAGAACTTCTTCTTCAAAACGAAGTGGTTGCTATTCCTACTGAAACAGTTTATGGTTTGGCAGGCAATGCCCTAAGTGCAGTAGCGGTTTCCAAGATTTTTGAAGCGAAGAATCGTCCGCATTTCGACCCGCTCATTGTTCACGTTTCTTCGATTTCAGAAGTTTCAAAATATGTGGAAGAAATTCCTGAATTGACTTTCAACCTGATGGAACATTTTTGGCCCGGCCCCTTAACAGTCCTGCTTCCGAAAAAATCATGCATTCCAGATTTAACAACATCAGGATTAAATGAAGTTGGAATTCGAATTCCGAATCACGCCACAACTTTAGAACTTTTAAAAAGCTTACCCTTTCCGCTTGCGGCGCCCAGTGCGAATCCTTTTGGATACATAAGTCCAACTAGCGCGCAGCATGTGGAAGATCAATTGGGCGAAAAGATTCCGTACATCCTCAATGGGGGAAACTGTTCTGTGGGAATTGAGTCCACTGTTTTGCGTGTTCAAGATAACAAAATAGAAATTCTTCGTTTGGGTGGAATTTCAGTGGAAGACCTTCAACCTTTCACTTCAAATATTCGCATTCAACAACATTCTTCCAGTTCACCCGCAGCGCCTGGAATGCTTACCAGCCATTATGCTCCGCGAAAACCTGTCTTCGTTGGAAACATTCGTGAAATGATGCATTCCTTTTCATCACAGAAAATCGGAGTACTAAGTTTCAAGGAAGATTTCCAAGTAAGCGCTCAACGCATTTTAAGTCGACGTGGAAATTTCACTGAAGCGGCAAGTAATTTCTTCGCCTTTATGCGTGATTTAGACTCGTTAGACGTAGACGTTATTCTTGCGGAATTTCTTCCCGATGAAAATTTAGGTCGCGCAATTAACGA
>CAMCUG010000149.1 GCA_945878835.1 Chryseobacterium gleum
TTCACCGATGAACTCACGCCACTTGTCGGTATCGCTTCTTATCTTGAACGAACGTATGTATGCACCCAAACAATCTTGAACAAAATACTTTTCCTCTTCATCAAAAAAATCGCTCTCGTAGGCCTGTATTAAGGGGTGCTTCATAATTACAGTGCGTTCGTTTCCAATTCTAATTTAGTCCAAAATTCAGCGCGAAGGTCAAGCGCAGTTTCCATTCCCTTGCGAACCAACTGAGCATTTTCTTTACTCTGCGAAGCTAGGTCATTTGCTATGGCCAACAAGACTTTTCCGTGCTCATCGTCTACTTCTGTGTGTAAAGGAAAAAAGACATAATCACGAATGGTAAGTTCGGTATGGACGGAAATTGATTCGATAATATAACGATAAATGTGTTTCACTACACTTTCAGTACCTAGTCCAATGGCTCCAACCGCCTCTGCTTCAGAACAATTCTCCAAATAAGCAAGAAAGGAATTGCGCCAGTTTTCTACGGCTTTATTCATTTCAAAGGTTTGCCCTGAAGAAATCGCGTTTTTAAATTGATGGAACAAAGTGGGATGAGGAATTCCAATGACCCAATCTTCTTCAATTCCCAACGCACGAATGGCCTGAAGATCTTCTTCATGCAATTGTCCTTTCTCTTCAGCAAGATTCTCGAGCAAATGGGTTTTGTGCGCAGGATTAGAAAGTTTGTTAATGACAGCTTGCAGATACTTGGGAAACCAAGCACTGTATCCTTCATACTGACAAGCAAAGTAGGCCAAGGCCTTATTCATGTCCGGAAATTCGCCCTGTTCTAACTTCTTCAGATAAGAATGATGAACAGCGTTGTGCTGTAATGCTATGTCTTCCATACTTTTGTTTTAGTGTCAAATATAATTGCAAATTTTGTAAACATTCTAATTCTTATTTTGTTAAATAACTATGAAAACAATTTATATCGTCGGATTACTAGTCTTAGCCCTTTCTTCTGCAGCGGCTTTATCAATGCGCAGCAGATGGGAAAAACCTTCAAAACCAATAGGAATAAATAAAATGAGCTTTCACGATTTAACAGTTAATGCCATCGACGGCAAGGTCATGAACATGGCCGATTACAAAGGAAAATATGTCTTGTGTGTGAATGTCGCCTCGAAATGCGGATACACGCCTCAGTACGAAGACCTTGAAAAATTATACCAACAGTACCAGGGTAAATTGGTGATTATCGGATTTCCTTGCAACCAATTTCTTGGACAAGAGCCGGGAACAAGCGAAGAAATTGTTTCATTCTGCCAAAAAAACTATGGTGTTACTTTTCCATTAACAGAGAAAATCGATGTGAAAGGAAAGAATCAACATGGAGTCTACCAATATCTAACACAGAAGGCTTTAAATGCTGTCGCAGATGGAAATGTGAAGTGGAACTTCCATAAATTCTTAATCTCCCCGGAAGGAGAGTGGTTAGCTGAATTCTCATCGGGTGTGAAACCTTTAGATGCAGAATTGACTTCGTTGATTAAATAATTCAAATATGATTTGGAATCAGTTGAACTCGCTAGAGCAATGGATTGTCATGCTCGAATCCGAAGAAAAGTTTATCGTATTCAAACACAGTACACGCTGCAGTATTAGTACTACAGCATTGTCGCGTTTCGAGCGGGACTGGGATACGACTTCTTCAGTGAAGCCTTATTACTTGGATCTTTTAGAGCATCGCAATATCTCCAATGCGATAGCACAAGACACTGGAGTAGAGCACGAATCTCCTCAAGCCATTCTTATTGAAAACGGGAAGGTTTTGAAGTTTGCTTCTCACTTATCCATCTACGTCGCCGAACTTCTCGAAGCATAAATCATGTCATACGTGCTAACCTACATTGCGGAAGGAGAGCATTTGAAGCAAGACTTTAAAATGCGCATCGACGACGCGCAGAAAATTGCACGATCGCTTGTGGCATTCGCCAATACGGTAGGAGGGAGATTACTCATTGGAGTAAAAGACAACGGGAACGTTTCTGGCATTCGTCCGGAAGAAGAAATTCACATGATCATTCGTAGCGCCGAAGAATTTTGTCAGCCGCCTATTCATTTTACACATTCCGTTTGGAAGGTGGAAGGAAAGGCAATTCTTGAAATTCAAATTGAAGAATCATTAGTAAAACCACATTTAGCAAAAGTGGAAGAAGGCTGGAAAGCCTTTGTTCGCGAGCACGATGTCACGTTGCCGGCTTCGAACGTTTGGATTGCCATGCAAGAAGTTTCTTCTTATCAAGATTCGAACGAACTCTTCCAAATGTCAGAAAGAGAAGAACAACTTTTTTCTTTGTTGAAACAACAGCCTTTCACATTGAATCAATTGGCTCGAAAGGCAGGTACACCGAGACCCATCTTAATTCGGAAACTAGCGAAACTTATGAAATGGGGAATCGTGATTGAAAATTTTGATCAAGGGAAAGCGACATATTCATTGAAATAAAGAAGAGCGGGAAATTCCCGCTCTTCTCACCTTAGCTAAAATCTAAACCGTCTATGGAAGGTCTAGTTTTTGATGAAATTGAAGTGACTTCCACTTTGAGTTACCACAGAATACATACCTGAAGTAAATGCGCTTGTAGAAATGCTATTCAACGTGTTATTCAAAAGGCCGCTTGCAACCAATTGGCCTGATACATTGTATATTGAATAGTTCTCAGTAGAGGCAGTCTTTCTCTCAATAGTTAATACGTCAGTACAAGGATTAGGATAGGCTTGAACCGATGCATTCAAAATATCGTTTACTGAAGCTGGTGGCAATAGAACCGCATCAATTACGTGAACAATTCCATTCCAAGTTCTCAAATCAGCCGCAACAATGTTTGCATTGTTAATCATGGCACCACCCATTCCTAGAGTAATCGTAGTATTGTCACCTTGCAACATAGTAACGTCTTGACCGTCTACAAGATCTGTTGAAGCTATTACAGAGCCTACAACATGATAAAGCAAAACATCTGTCAAAGCTGTTGGATTAGCAATCAACGACTCAATTGTTCCAGCAGGTAAAGCACCGAATGCTGCGTCGGTTGGTGCAAACACAGTATAGAAATAATCGTTTTGCAAAGTTCCATCTAATCCAGCAGCAAGAACACCAGTCTCAAGGATGGTATGAACAGGAGAACCTTGAATTACATCCCAAACGTTGTTCGCTATAATACCAGGTGCAATCACAGCATCTAAAACGTGTACTACGCCGTTGTCGGTTACAATGTCAGCAACGATTACTTGCGCTTGATTGATAAACACATCTCCATTTACGATAGAAACAGTGATATCAACTCCAGAAAGTGTTGTAATGAACTGACCGTCTGATAAATCTGTAGAAAGCGCTACAGATGGAACTACGTGGTAAGTTAATATGTAAGTCAATGCACCACTCGGATCAGCTAAAAGTGCATCAATGATTGGCTGTGGTACCAAAGCGAAAGCCGCATCGGTTGGAGCGAATACAGTTAAAGCACCTGGACTATCCAATGCACCGTCCAATCCAGCAAGACCAACAACTGCCTCTAAAGTAGTGTGGTCTGCTGAGTTTTGAATCACATCCCAAATAGTAAATTGCTGGGGTGCTGCAGGAATTAATACCTCGTTCACTACGTGAACAACTCCGTTAGAAGCTGCGATGTCAGGAACAATAACTTGACTTGTTTCATTAATGAATACACCGTTGTTAATAGTTACAGTAATGTCTGAACCGTTCAATGTGGTTGCAACTTGACCGTCAGTTAAATCGGTAGAAAGAACTGCGCCATTGATAACATGGTACAATAAAATGTCTGTTAAAGCAGGAATATCAGCCAATAAAGCAGCAACGGTTCCAGCAGGAAGTGCGTTGAATGCATCGTCTGTTGGCGCGAAAACGGTAATAGGGTCAAACGTGTTAAGCGCTCCGTCTAAGCCTGCAGCAAGAACTGCAGCTTCGAGTGTGTTGTGATTTGGCGAGTTTTGAATAATTTCAAATGCCGTTTGAGCTTGCGATAAGCCAAAGCTTACGGCTAACAATAGAGAAAGTAATACTTTTTTCATATTTTTTTATTTTGTTTGAAAGAATAAACAGAATAGCATTGTTTATGTTCATTCAAAACATACTCTTTTTTTGACTTGGTAACAAAATGCATGAAAGAATCAATTTTATAAATAAAATTATTAATTTTCAATCGACGAAGAGCAATTGACATTTGTCATCAATCGAAGTTTGTGTTCTTTCAGAACGAAAGCGTCATCCTCAGATTAATCCTTCTTCCAGTCAAATAAGTCGGAATACCATATTGTCTTCCATTCACATCTTCAATCCACTGGTGATTAATGATGTTGT
>CAMCUG010000150.1 GCA_945878835.1 Chryseobacterium gleum
TCTTTTTTAATCTCTGGAGCAGGTTTATAAACGTGAGCAGTAATCTTTGCCTCGGGTTTCTTCACTGCCGCTGGTTTAGCGGTAACTGCTGGAGCTGGTTTAACTTTCTTTACTTCTACTTTCTTTACTGGCGCAACGACTTTTTTCGCAGGAGCAGCCTTCTTCACAGGCGCTGTTTTCTTAACTGGCGTAGCGACCTTCTTCGCAGGCGCTGCTTTTTTCGCAACTACTTTTTTCGCAGGCGCTGCTTTCTTTGCAGGCACTGCCTTTTTTGCAATTACTTTTTTAGCTGGCGCTGCTTTCTTTGCAAGCACGGCCTTTTTTGCAACGACCTTTTTCACAGGCGCTACTTTCTTCTCAGGAGTAGCTTTTTTAGCAACTATCTTTTTCGCTGGAGCCGCCTTCTTTGCAGGGGCAGATTTTTTCGCGACAACTTTTTTGGCAGGGGTAGATTTTTTTGCCATGGGTTTTATAGGTTTTTGGTTAATAGTAAACGTACCACTTCTTCACCTTCCCATTCAACCGCGACACCCCCGTCCATTTCTGGAACAAACTCAAGCGAAGAAGCAAGTACTTGACTGCTAATATATTCAGAATTGTTTTTCAAAACATCATTCAGGTAGTTTTCTCCTGAAACTTTAACAATTATTTTATCTGTAACTTCGAAATTAGTTTCTTTTCTCAGGTTTTGTATGCGGTTCACGAGTTCACGAGCATAGCCCTCCTCCTTCAGTTCAGGGGTTATAGTAACATCTAAAGCAACCGTTAGAGGGCCTTGGTTCGCTACTTTCCATCCGGGAATGTCAACTGGAATAATTTCTACGTCTTCGGTTTGAAGGAGAATACCCTCTTTCGTCCACAAGTATTCGCCTGTTTTTTCAATAGATAAAATTATTTCTTGCGCATTGTCCAGGGCGAATTGTTGGATTTCCTTCATGAATTTTCCACACTTTTTACCAAGCGTTTTGAAATTCAGTTTAAGATCTTTCACAATTTTCGTGGTTTGCTCATCAACACATTTTACCGACTTTACATTTACTTCGCTGCAAATAAGATCTGCAACACTTTCAATACGAGATTGTGTTGTTTCATCTAGAACAGGAATACGTATTTCGGCAAGGGTCTGACGAACCTTGATGTTTTCTTTTTTGCGAATGGAAAGCGCCATGCTTGAAATGCGTTGTGCAAGATCCATGCGTGCTTCAAGATTTTCATCTCTGAAACTTCCGTTTTCTAATCGAGATAAATGCACCGACTCGTTGTTGCTGTTCAAGCTTTGGAACAACCAATCTGAATAGAACGGAGCAAATGGACTCATGAGCTGAGCTACTTGCTTCAAGCAAGCGTGAAGGGTAGCATAGGCTGCACGCTTATCATCGGTCATTTCGCCGTGCCAGAATCTTTTACGCGCCAAACGAACATACCAGTTGGAAAGATGATCGTTTACAAACGACTCTATAGCGCGGGCTGCTGGAGTGGGATCAAATGCATCGAGATTTTTTTGAACCTCGAGAGTAAGGGCATTCAATTTACTTAAAATCCATTTATCTAATTCAGAGCGATCTTCAACAGCAGGATCATTCGAAGAAGCTTCATATCCATCGATGTTCGCGTACAGCGCGAAGAAAGAATACGTATTCGAAAGCGTTCCGAAGAACGTCCGTTGAACTTCAGCAATTCCTTCCGTATCGAATTTCAAATTGTCCCACGGATCTGAATTGGTAATCATATACCAACGCGTTGCATCTGGACCGTATTTTCCAAGGGTTTCAAACGGATCAACCGCATTGCCCAGACGCTTGGACATCTTGTTTCCGTTCTTGTCTAAAACAAGTCCGTTTGAAATAACATTTTTATAAGCCACAGAATCGAAACACATCGTGGCAATCGCATGCAACGTGTAGAACCAGCCTCTCGTTTGATCCACTCCTTCTGCAATAAAGTCTGCAGGGAAGGAAAGGTTGTTGTCTATTTTTTCTTTGTTCTCGAAAGGGTAGTGCCACTGCGCATATGGCATAGCTCCACTGTCGAACCAGACGTCTATCAAATCCGCTTCACGGTGCATCGGTTTCCCGCTAGGGCTAATCAAGACTATTTTATCTACGTACGGTTTGTGTAAATCGAACAAGTTGTAATTTTCAACCGAATGATCGTTCGGTTGGAATTTTTCTAGTTGATTCGTTTCTGAAATACCTGCTGCAACACTTTTCTTTATTTCTGTTTGAAGTTCTTCAACAGAGCCAATGCAGATCGACTCAGTTCCGTCTTCGGTGCGCCAGATAGGAAGTGGAATTCCCCAAAAGCGACTGCGTGAAAGGTTCCAGTCGTTTGCATTTTCCAACCAATTCCCAAATCTTCCAGTGCCAGTAGATTCTGGTTTCCATTGAATGGTGTTGTTCAATTCCACCAAACGATTGCGTTTTTCAGGAACTTTAATGAACCAAGAATCCAATGGATAATAGAGAATAGGTTTATCTGTTCTCCAGCAATGCGGGTAGTTGTGCGCGTATTTTTCCTTCTTGAATAATTTCCCTTCGGTTTGAAGTTTCAAAACAATTCGATCGTCAACGCTTAAGTACTGAAGCTTGTCGGTGTCTTTAATGATTCCACCTAAGCTTGCTTTTTGTTTCGCTAACTCAACGGCTTTTTCTTCATCAGAGTAATACGCCTCTTTCACGAACTCTTCCCCAAAAAGAAATTTTCCATCTTGTATTTCTGGAAGGAAGCGTCCTCTGCGATCGACAAGTGTAAGATTGCCCATGCTGTTTTGTTTCGCTATGCGGAAGTCATCTGCACCGAAACTTGGTGCAATGTGTACGATACCCGTTCCATCTTCTGTAGTAACAAAATCTCCTGCAATGATCTTGAAAGCATCGCCGTCATTCGGTTGCACGAAAGGAAGCAATTGCTCGTAGCGAAGATCCAAAAGTTCTTTTCCTAAAATTTCCGAAACAGTTTTATTCGGAATTTTCTTGTCTCCTGTGTTGAATTCTTCAAAGTTTTCTCCGTTCGCTTCGGGAAAATATTTTTCACGAAGGGCAGAAGCCACAACGAAATAAGCACGCTCATTTCCAAACGGAGTAAGCGATTCAACAATAGAATAATTAATTTTTTCGCCAACTGCCAAGGCCACGTTTGAAGGCAGTGTCCACGGTGTGGTTGTCCATGCTAAAGCATAAACAGGAAGATCAGCTCTCATATTTAAAGCACCATTTGCATCAATCAATTTAAATTGCGCAACGGCAGAGGTGTCTTTCACTTCTTTGTAACAACCGGGCTGATTTAATTCGTGAGAACTTAAACCAGTTCCAGCAGCTGGAGAATACGGTTGAATGGTGTAGCCCTTGTACAAGAGATTCTTTTTGTTCAGTTGCTGAATCAACCACCAAACAGTTTCAATGTATTTGTTGTCATAGGTAACGTAGGGGTCATTCATATCGACCCAGTAGCCCATGTCCTTGGTTAACTTTTCCCAGAGGTCGGTGTACTTCATCACTTCCTTGCGGCAAGCGTTGTTGTATTCCTCCACCGAAATGGTTTTGCCGATGTCTTCTTTCGTAATGCCTAGTGTTTTCTCAACGCTTAATTCAATGGGAAGTCCGTGCGTGTCCCAGCCGGCTTTGCGGTGGACTTGTCTTCCAAGTAGGGTTTGGTAACGACAGAAGATATCTTTAATGGAACGCGCCATAACGTGATGAATGCCCGGCATTCCGTTCGCAGAAGGTGGCCCTTCGAAAAACACGAATGGCTGTCCGCCTTCGCGTTCAGTGATACTGCGCTGAAATATGTTTTCCGCTTGCCAGTATGCTTGTATGTCGTTCGCTATTTGTGGAAGCGATATTCCTTTTATTTCCCTGTATTTGCCCATGGAAGGTTTTGAAAATAGAGTGCAAAGATAAAAACAAAAGCGGAGGGTTGACCTCCGCTTTTCAAGTGCGCATGGAGGGACTCGAACCCCCACGCCTCGCGGCACTAGATCCTAAGTCTAGCGCGGCTACCAATTACGCCACATGCGCATGTTGCGGTGCAAATATACAATGCTTCTTGGATTATGAAAGTTTTTCTCTTCTGGATTAACTTAATAAGATGAAATATTTCGCTGTTTTACTATTTTTCTCACTGCAATTCGTTGGTGAAAATTCTGCTCAAAATGTCTCGGGAGCACGAATGGCCGCACTTAGCGGAAGTGCCATTACCCAATCCGATGCATTCGCTGGATTCAATAACTTGTCTGCTTCTGCCCAATTGAATGGCAGTTCCTATGCATTTTA
>CAMCUG010000151.1 GCA_945878835.1 Chryseobacterium gleum
AGCGTTTCACTTGTTCGTCGACTCTCAAGGCTGGGATGTTGAAGGCTGGTGGTACACGGCAATGATTGGCGTGTTAATCGGAATCTTGCTTCACGTCTCCACAATCATCCTTTTCGAAAGCGAAGAAGGACATTCGTTCAACTGGAAAAAGTTTGTGATGGTGTTGTTGGGAATTGTTTCTGCAGGACTGCTGGTGTAGGAACTACGTTGTTGGAAAACAAAAAAGCCGCTCGAAAGCGGCTTTCCTGTTGTTTAGGTAATTATTCCAAAGGAAAGGTTCACTACGTGAAAGCTCCAAGGGAAAAGCGATTTAAGCAATGCTTAATTTTTTCTCTAAATCTTCAAGATATTTTCTGAAGTGTTTGTCGGTTTCTTGTAAGTTGTTAACTGTGCGACAAGCGTGAAGTACAGTCGCGTGGTCTTTTCCGCCGCAATGAGCACCAATACTTGCCAAACTGCTCTTGGTCATCTTCTTCGCGAAATACATCGCAATCTGACGCGCTTGAACAATCTCGCGCTTACGCGTCTTGCTCTTCAACAACTCAATAGGTAAGTCGAAGTAATCGCAAACAACTTTCTGAATGTAATCAATGCTAACCTCACGAGCCGTGTTCTTCACGAACTTGTCAATCATCTGCTTCGCAAGATCAAGCGTAATCGCTTTCTTGTTCAATGAAGATTGAGCAATCAAAGAGATTAATGCTCCTTCTAGTTCACGAATGTTCGTGGTAATGCTGTACGCCAAGTACTCAACCACTTCGTCTGGAAGATCAATTCCATCTGCATACATCTTCTTGCGAAGAATAGCAATACGCGTTTCCAATGATGGACATTGCAAATCTGCACTCAAGCCCCACTTGAAGCGAGACAACAAACGTTGCTCCATGCCTTGCAATTCAACCGGTGGCTTGTCACTTGTTAAAATGATTTGCTTACCTGTTTGGTGAAGGTGGTTGAAGATGTGGAAGAATACATCTTGTGTCTTCTCCTTTCCAGCAAAGAAATGAACGTCGTCTATGATTAATACATCCATCATCTGATAGAAGTGCGAAAAGTCGTTAATAGTTCCGTTCTTAACAGCGTCAATGAATTGGTGCGTAAACGTTTCACTGTTTACATACAATACTGTTTTTTCGGGATACTTGTTCTTAATCTCTAATCCAATAGCGTGAGCTAAGTGAGACTTACCGTAACCAGTGCTTCCGTATACCAACAAAGGGTTGAAAGCTGTTCCTCCAGGTTTGTTTGCTACTGCATAACCCGCACTGCGAGCTAAACGGTTGCAATCGCCTTCAACGAAATTCTCGAAAGAGTAATTCGGATTCAAGTTCGAATCAATGTTCAACTTGCGAAGACCAGGAATAATAAACGGATTCTTAATTGGAACATCGTCAAGATCCAATGGCATAGCAACAGGTGCGTTCTTAACGGCCTTGCGATTGCTTGTCGGAACTTTAATGGTGTATGGAGGGTTCGAAGCCTGATTGTTTTCCATAATGATGGAATACTCAAGGCGTCCTTCAGTTCCTAATTCTTTACGAATGATTTTTTTCAATAAAGTCACGTAGTGCTCTTCCAACCACTCGTAGAAAAACTGAGAAGGAACTTGAATCGTTAAAACTTTGTTTTCAAGTTTAACGGGTTTAATCGGTTCGAACCAAGTTTTGAATCCTTGCGGACTTACATTGTCTTTAATGATACTTAAACAATTCTGCCAAACTTGATTGAAATCGTTAGTCATAATACTACTGCGTATAAAAAAGGTTAATCGTCTGTTTAGGTTTCGGTCACCAACGAATATGCTTCGTTTTTCTCGGACTACAAAAGAAATATAAAAAAAGTGAAAAAAAAACTTCTTTGCCTATTGACTTATGGAAATTTTTGGTGTATTACTGTAAGCCCTTTGTTTGAAAGATTGTTCGAAAGATTCCAAGAAGGTAAATCATAACAAGAAGAATAGATAATTTCTTTGTTGGTATGAAAATTCAAGAGCGCATCTTTCATTCCAAATTTACTGTAAGATATTCTGAGACCGATCGCATGGGTTACTTGTATTACGGTCATTACGCGGCCTATTTCGAAGTGGCTAGGGTAGAGGCTCTCAGAGAGTTGGGTGTCGTGTACAAAGATCTTGAAGACGAAGGAATTCTTCTTCCCGTTCGAACCTTCAACATACTTTATAAAGCTCCTGCGCATTACGATGATCTTGTTGAAATTCAAACTCGCATTGCACAGTTCAGCGGGACACGAATTTTGTTCTCTTTCGAAACGTATCGAAGCGGAACTTTATTGAATACAGCAGAGGTAGAATTGGTGTTTGTTGACAAAGCAACCGGCAGACCTTGCAAAGCCCCTGAACAAATTGTTTGTTTACTCGAAAATTAATTCGCCACTTCCGTTGCGAACAAGATCGTAAAGATTTGGTATCTGATTAAGCACAACGTTACCAGAATCGTCAATTCGCACAAAAGCATAACTCGTTGCATTTGCATAAATCGGTTGAAGTGATGCGTTGTTAATGTAAACCTGATTCGCATTCAACGATTCAGCATGAATGATTCCGTAGGCGTCTGAATAGAGTTCGGCAACTTGAACAGTGCCTTTCAAATACGAATCGTTAGCACCCGCCGGAGAGCCGCAATAGATCGTGTCGCAATTCAAGTTCAACTCGACCTTTCCATTCGCATGCTTGTTCTCTATTACAAGTTTAGACCCTTTCAATTCATTCAACGAAACAACACTTCCTGTGCTTAAATTTTGAATGTTAGTTATTGAATCGAAATACAACTTCACCGTTATTTCGTGTTCAAACGATCGAAGAAAATTACACGTGTTCACGTTTTCAATTTTCAATAAACCTTCTGAAAGTTGAGCATCTATTTTCGGAAGCAGATTCTTTGGACCGGTAATTTCAATTCCACAAAAATTAGTGTCTACTAACTCGTATTTCAAATTGCTATTCAATTCAAGTTTGGTGAAGCATCCTAAATCTCTTGTTTCTGTTTGAACTTCTCCCGCCGTTTTAAAGCAATCGGGAGCATTCTCTTTGTTGCATGAACACAGAGTCATTAAAAAGCCCAGCAGGCTTAGCTTATAGACGATAGCCAAATCCAAGTTCACCATAATCTGCTTTTGCAAAATGAGTTTTTAATCCGAATTGAATGAACCAATGCTTGTCCTTCGGCGTATGACGAATAATCACACGCTGATATACGGGCGTTGTTTCAGCCCATTTGTCGCGAAGGTAAATGCCTTGAACAATGCGTAATTGTGTATTGCCGAAATTCTGACAAAAAGTAGGTCCTACTCCCAGTTGAAATACCGAACGATTGTTCGGTTGCACGCCATCTCTGTTTTCCATTAACGGAATAAGCGAGCTGTTGAACATTAAATCTGCTGTCAACCCAAAGCAATGCTTGACACGCGAAGTGCGGAAGTCCCATCCTGCACTCAATAAATAAATGGGATACTTCTTTCCATAAGGCTGCATGACTTCTTTCCATCCTTGCGTGTAGGAAAGACTGTAGTTGTATCTGCTTAACAAGCGAAGCAAAAGAATTTCATACTCAGCGTCTTTGTGCTTGATCGGAGCAACAGGCTTCGGCTGAACACCAAGAGTGACTGCGAGTGTATTGGTTCCCAAGTTAGGCAGTTGAAACGCTCCGTTCGAGAAGTGGGTGACACGAACCCCCATTTTATATTGAAGGGATTTCGAAGCATACACTTGTTGCTCAAAACCAATACTAAGAACCGCATTCACATGCGATCCCAAAACAGGTGCTTGATAATTCGTCTGTAAATCCCAAATCTTGGTGGTGTATCCCAAACCAATTCCCAAGTGAAGGAATTTTTTGTCGAGGATAGGTGCTCCGAATATTCTTCGGTTTATTGGAAACTGATTCCAGAAATTCAGAGAGAATTGCTTTCCAAGCTGGGTGTTGTTCCCTGTGTTGATGAAGGTGAAATCGACGCCTTGATAAGGATTTCCGTAAGGCCTTGAATAGAGTCTATTGCTTACGCGCTTCACAACGCGAACACTGCCACCCGCGCTATGTGCGGTGATAAGCGGTTCCATAAGCGAGTTGTGCGGAACCACAAATCCGTATTGAACTCCCCCATGCACTTGCCATTGCTCTTGTCCGAATGCCGCAAGGCCCGAACAAATAACGAACAATAGACCAAGTGCTATATTCATTACAAGTTTTCTTTCAAGAAGTTGGTCATCTTACTGAACAAATGCAAGCGTGTGTTTCCTCCATAAATG
>CAMCUG010000152.1 GCA_945878835.1 Chryseobacterium gleum
TACGGTGTTCTGCCCCCTTATAACTTGGGCGACCTTGTTATGACACAGATTGAAGAGCACACGAAGAAGATTGCCTTGGCGCTTGGAACAGTTGGTCTGATTAATATTCAGTTCGCCATTAAAGACGACGTTGTATACATCATTGAAGCGAATCCGCGTGCATCGCGCACGGTGCCATTCATAGCGAAAGCCTACGACGAACCGTATGTTAACTACGCTACGAAAGTCATGTTGAGTGAATTGAAGGTGAAGGACATTAACTTCCAACCGAAACGCAACGGCTACGCTATCAAGATCCCTGTATTCAGTTACGAGAAATTCCCTGAGGTAAACAAGGAACTCGGTCCGGAAATGAAATCAACTGGCGAAGCCATTCGATTTATCAAAGACCTGAAGGACCCGTTTTTCAGACAGATTTTTTCGGAGCGGAATCTTTACCTTTCGAAGTAATTCCGCAGAGCAACAATCGAAGCAAGCTTCGATTCATCACCAAAGGTGATTTCTCACGAAGTGATTGATTCGCAGGATTGATCACGTAGTGATCAAAGCCCTTTGATGTAATTGTTAAAAGAATCATTAAACGCCGTCCCTCCAGCTGTGCGGTGTTTAGACAGTTGTTTGAATTCCACCAACGCCCACAACACAAATTCCATGAGGAATGGAACGTCTATAGTAGCAACCTTCGGTTGATACTTGTTTAACAAAATCACAAGCGGTTCAACGGAAAGGAGCGTTTTCACATAGGTTTCTTCGTTCGATTCGTCGGTGAGTTCAAAGGCATCGGCTTCAAAAAACCAGTTGACGATTTCATCGTACGGAGTTTCTTGATCTTGCTTTTTAAGCTTTTCAATTTTCGGGAAGTATTGAACGAACAAGGTCTTGGTGGCTTCAGCAATCAAATGATTCGCAACGAACGACGTTCCCTCTTGTTCGCCTTCGTATACCAATTCCACCTTCCCAGTTATAGAAGGAATCATGCCCATGAGGTCGCTGAAACGAACAGAGGTTTTCGTTTCTCCGTTCATTAACGCACGACGTTCAGCAGTGCTGATTAAATTTTCAAACGCAGTAATACTCATACGCGCACTGACACCGCTCTTGTGATCAATGTATTCACTTTGTCTGGCTTCGAAAGCAATTTGCTCGAGAATATCGCGAGCCAATTCAGGAACGTGCACAGCGCACAAACGATCTTCCAACTTCTCAGATTCTTGCTTCGTAATCTTCTTCGCGGTTTGAATGTCGGCTGAGTAATGCGTCAAAATCTGAGAACCAATGCGGTCTTTCAGCGGTGTGACAATGCTTCCGCGGTTGGTGTAGTCTTCCGGATTCGCAGTGAACACAAATTGTAAATCCAACGGAAGCCTCAATTTAAATCCACGAATCTGCACATCTCCTTCTTCCAAAATATTGAAGAGCGCCACTTGAATACGTGCCTGTAAATCGGGCAATTCGTTAATCACGAAAAGACAACGGTTCGCCCTTGGAATCATTCCGAAATGAATCACGCGCTCATCGGCATAACTCAACTTCAAATTAGCAGCTTTAATCGGATCAATGTCTCCAATTAAATCGGCAACGGTTACGTCTGGTGTTGCTAACTTTTCGAAGAAGCGCTCTGAGCGATGAAGCCAAGTAATTGGCGTATCATCTCCCTTCTCTTCCATGAGATCACGCGCATAGCGGCTAATCGGATGAAAAGGATCGTCGTTCATTTCACTTCCAGCAACAACGGGAATGTACTCGTCGAGAAGGTTAATCATCAAGCGCGCAATACGTGTCTTCCCTTGTCCGCGAAGACCCAACAAGTTAATGTTATGTTTCGATAAGATGGCGCGTTCCAGTTGAGGAATAACGGTATCCTCGTATCCATGCATTCCAGGAAAAGTATTTTTTCCTTCCTGAATAGAAACGATTAGGTTATCACGTAGCTCGTTCTTAATGCTTTTTGAAATATATCCCGACGCTTTCAATGCGCCAAATGTGTTGATCGAAGTATTCATTCGTTTAGTTAATTCGTTTTTTTCTATTCGTTTCGTAATCGTGAAAGATCATTTCACCCAATCCTTTCAAACCTGTATAAAATGCTTTGCCTTTGTTCGATTGTGTGAACTGTTCCACGAACGATTGCAGATAAGGATCTTGCGCAATCATGAATGTGGTAATTGGAATGTGCATCTTGCGCGCCTGTGCCGCCATGGTATAGCAACGTTCTACAATGTGTTCATCTAACCCGTTGCTGTTCTTGTAGTATTGTCCGTCAGGCAAGCGAAGGCAACTCGGCTTACCATCGGTAATCATGAAGATTTGCTTATTCGTGTTTCTCTTTCTTCGAAGAATATCCATGGCCAACTCGAGACCGGCAACGGTGTTCGTGTGATACGGACCCACATTCAAATAAGGTAAATCTGCAATCTTTATGGGCCAGGCATCGTCGCCGAAGACAATCACATCGAGTGTGTCTTTCGGATAGGCAGTCGTGATAAGTTCAGCTAATGCCATCGCGACTTTCTTCGCGGGAGTGATTCGATCTTCTCCATAAAGAATCATGCTGTGGCTAATGTCAATCATAAGCACGGTGCTCATTTGCGACTTGTGGTGGGTGTCTTCCACCACCAAATCTTGTTCGGTTAGTTTGAAGTCGCCGACACCGTTGTTGATTTGCGCGTTCTTCAAACTTTCGGTCACTGAGATATTTTCGAATGAATCTCCGAATTGAAAACTTCGGAATTCTCCTGTTGCTTCATCGCCTTGTCCGCTTTTTTTGCTCTTGTGATTCCCCGCACCGCTTTTTCGAATCTTCCCGAAGATCTGATCCATGGCATTCTTCCGAAGCACGCGTTCCGTCTTGGCTGTAATGGCCATCTGTCCTTGTCCGTCTGGTAGAATTTCTTCCTTCAAATACCCCTTCTTCTTCAAATCTTCCACGAAATCTTCCATGGTGTATTCGTCTGTTGTAAGGGTATATTCCTTATCTATTTCTCGCAACCATTCCAGCGCCTCATCTACATCTCCGGAGGTATGCGTAATGAGTTCACTGAACACATCGAACAGCCTCTCGAACGGAGAAAGATTGGGTTCTTCAAACGGCTTAAAAACATAACCAGACTTTTGCATGCAAAAGGAATTTAAGGAATAACATCACGTTCATTGAAAAGTTCAATGCGGAACGAAGTTACGGGAACTACGTAATTGGAAAATCGAAGATTTTATTCCTACTGCGTAATTCCTATTGCTATTTATCAAAAGATTTCATAATGGCTTCGAGTGTTGGAAGTTGGGCGCTAAATTCCTCTGGCAGCTCTTTTGAAGTGGAATAGCTTGAGACCCCAATGGGATAGTTACTCTTTTTTAATGAATACTCTACAACAGTTCTGTTCTTCGATTTACAAATAATAATTCCTACTGAATCATTTTCATGAGGTAATCGTACTTTATCGTTCAACAAAGCCAGATAAAATTCCATTTTCCCCTTGTATTCGGGAATAAACTCACCAACCTTAAGTTCAATTGCTACGAGACATTGAAGGGTTCTGTGAAAGAGAAGGAGATCAATGAAATACTCGTTTCCTTCCAATTGAATTTTAAATTGGCTCCCAATAAATGAAAACTGATTTCCCATTTCAAGAAGGAATTTCTGAACATTATTGAGCAGTCCCTTTTCCAAATCCCTCTCAGAGTGATTAATATCTAACTCTAGAAAATCAAATAGATATTTATCCTTTAACGTTATTAATTTCTCTTTTGAATGATCGAGAAAACTATTTTGTGAATTCAGAATCTTCAGATGCGTTTCATTCTCAATTTCCCTAATCAGTTGAGCTTTGGTCCAACGCTCATACAAACATTTAGTTATGTAGAATGATCTGTCAGCCATACTTTTAACCCGTTTCAGAATTACAACGTTGTGTGTCCAAGGAATTTCTCGTACCAATGGTACGAGATTTTCATTTTGGTAATAGTTGTTGTAGAATTGAGCCATAAGCCAAAGATTTGCTGCGGATAGTCCAGATGATTTTGGAAATTCAAGCAGAAGTTCATCTGATAGTTTTTGCACAACACTTTTGCCCCAACCCAATTTTTGCTTTTCCGATATTGACCTTCCAATTTCCCAATACAGTTGAATCAACTGAATATTCACCTCGCGCATTGCAGCATATTGTGCAGCGCGAATCTTGTTTTTTACTTCATCAAAAAACGGAGTGTAAATTTTTGCTT
>CAMCUG010000153.1 GCA_945878835.1 Chryseobacterium gleum
TGAACCAATTGAATGGTGGTGGCGGAAGTGACGCGAGCAATGGCGGTGGAGATGGAGGAACAGGAGGCGGCACAGGCGGTGGAGATGGAGGCGGAAACGGTCCTGGTTCTGGTAACTATACAGGAACCGGATTTGGGAACGGAACAAGTTGGTCACTGAAAGGAAGGGGCAACTTAAGCCCACCAAGCACATCTAAAAAGCCGACTGCCAATGGCAAAGTGGTTGTAAGTATTACAGTAGATAAAAATGGAAAAGTGACAAAAGCAACAGTTGTAAATTCAAACATCACCACAGAAGTTCCATACAACAACGGGTTGGCTTTGGAAGCAGCACGCAAATGTACTTTTACAGGTTCAAACAGCACAACTCCGCAAACAGGAACAATTACCATTGTGTTGTCTGTAAAATAATATTGTGAATTACGAAGAAGCCGTAGAATATCTTTTCTCGCAGCTCCCTATGTTTCATCGCATAGGCGCAGCGGCTTACAAACCCGACATCGGAAACATTTCACAACTAAGCGCAGATCTTGGAAATCCGCATTTGAAATTTCCTGTCGTGCACATCGCCGGCTCAAACGGAAAAGGATCCACCTCACACCTCACCGCATCTGTTTTAATGGAAGCAGGGCACAAGGTTGGACTCTTCACCTCGCCGCATCTCAAAGACTACCGAGAACGAATTCGTGTAAATGGAAAAAAAATAAATCCTTCGTTTGTTGCGAACTTCGTTGAACAATCGAAAGAAAGTTGGAAAAGTATAGAGCCTTCCTTCTTTGAAATCACCACGGTTCTTGCCTTTCACTATTTCGCAGAGCAACAAGTAGACATTGCCATCATTGAAGTGGGTATGGGAGGAAGACTCGATAGCACGAACATTGTTCAACCACTAGTCACTGCTATTACTTCAATTAGCAAAGACCACATGCAATTTCTTGGAGATACACTTGAATTAATTGCGAAAGAAAAAGCAGGAATCATCAAAGAAAAAACTCCAGTTGTTCTCGGTGAAATTCCAACGGGCGCGCGGGCGGAAATTCTCGCTATCGCGAAAAATAAAAACGCACCTGTAACTTTTAGCACATCTCTACTTCCCCCAAAATCTGCTTTAGAAGGGAGCTACCAACTTTTCAACGAAAGAACTTCTTTCGGAATTCTTCTTGAACTTCAAAAATTGAATTGGACTATTTCGAACGAAAATATTCAAAATGGATTTCTTCGTGTTATTGAAAACACGCATCTGATGGGTCGTTGGCAGATTCTTTCAAACGAGCCTTTGACAGTTGCTGAAGTAGCGCACAACGAAGAAGGAATTACTTTTTTCGTTGAAAAAATAAAAACACTTTCATACAAGCAACTGCATATTATAATTGGAATGGTGAACGATAAAGACCATTCGCAAGTCTTGTCACTTTTACCAAAAGAGGCGGAATACTATTTCGTCCAAGCCGATATTCCTCGCGCTCTTCCGAAAGAAGAGCTTCAAGCAAAAGCTTTAGAATTTATGTTGAAGGGAAGCTGCTATGCGAACGTTCATTCGGGTTTGAAGACAGCTATTGAAAATAGTTCCGGGAATGATCTAGTCATTGTCACAGGTTCTATTTTCACCGTTGCTGAAATTCTTCCAGAAGAAGATTAGTCCAACACACTCGACTGAATGTGCTTCAATCCTGCTCGCATGAGCGGTGTCTTTCCAAATACAGCATAAAAAGTGTCTTCTGTCATTTCCTTCCACTCACCTTTTGAAAGACTCAAGCGTTCTGGTTCAGCAAAAAAACGAGGCTCGTTGTGATGAATAGAAAAGCGATTCCAGGGGCAAACATCCTGACACACATCGCAACCAAAAGCCCAATCGTCGAGCTTTTCCTTCCATTCACTTGGAACACTCTCTTTCAACTCAATGGTGAAATAAGAAATGCATTTACTTCCGTCTACGATTTTATCTCCAACAATAGCACCGGTCGGACAAGCGTCTATGCAAGCGGTGCATGTTCCGCAATGATCGGTTACAATACCGTCTGCATCTAAATTCAAATCGAGAATGAGTTCAGCTAAAAAGAAAAAAGAGCCTTTCTGTTTTGAAATCAAATTGCTATTTTTTCCAACCCAACCTAATCCAGATTTTGCGGCCCAAGCCTTCTCCAGCAAAGGCGCACTATCAACGAATACCCTTCCCCCTACTTCACCAATTCGCTCGCGAATGAGTTCAACAAATTGAAACAGTTTGTCTTTGACTACAACATGATAATCTTCTCCCCAAGCGTACTTCGAAATTTTTGGCAACGCCGAATCTTGTGTCTCCTTGGGGTAATAATTGAACATAAGCGAAACAACACTCTTCGCGCCGGGAACCAACAAAGTCGGGTCTAGTCGCTTATCGAAATGGCCTTCCATATAGCGCATTTCGCCATGCATGTTCTGCTTCAGCCATTGCTCAAAACGCGGAGCTTCCTCCGATAAATATTCTGCCTTCGAAATACCACAATGCGCAAATCCCAATTGGCTTGCAATTTCTTTTACAATGCGGGTATGTTCCGATTGATTCAACACTAGAACAACTCGCCAGGATTATTTCTAATCTTGCCCAAATGCTTGTAGGTAAGATCTGTCAATTGCCTCCCTCGCGGAGTTCGCGTTAAGAAGCCTTCTTGAATGAGGAATGGCTCGTAAACCTCTTCAATGGTTCCTGCATCTTCGCCAACAGCAGTTGCTATTGTAGTAAGCCCGACAGGCCCACCGTTGAACTTGTTCATCATGGTCATCAATATCTTGTTGTCCATTTCATCAAGTCCCAAAGTGTCTACATTCAGCGCATTCAACGACATTTGAGTTATGTTAATCTCAATCGTTCCATCGCCTTTAATCTGCGCGAAATCTCTAACACGACGAAGCAATGCATTTGCAATACGCGGTGTACCGCGACTTCTCCGCGCTATTTCAAAAGCTGCATCTGGCGTAATTGGAATTTTTAAGATCGCTGAACTTCGTTCAACAATATCCGTCAATGTCTTCGAATCGTAATAGGAAAGTCGTGCGTTAATTCCGAAGCGCGCACGCAAAGGTGCTGTTAGCAAACCACTTCGTGTGGTTGCTCCTACGAGTGTAAACGGATTCAAATTAATTTGAACCGAACGAGCATTCGGTCCTGTGTCTATCACTAAGTCTATGCAGAAATCTTCCATAGCGCTGTAGAGGTATTCTTCTACAACAGGACTCAATCGGTGAATTTCATCAATGAACAAAACATCATTCGTTTCGAGATTCGTAAGCAACCCGGCTAAGTCAGCAGGTTTATCCAAGACAGGTCCAGAAGTTGTTTTAATTCCCACACCCATTTCCAACGAAACAATGTACGCCAAGGTGGTTTTACCCAATCCAGGAGGCCCGTGAAGCAATACGTGATCCAACGATTCGCCGCGCAATTTAGCTGCCTGAACAAAAATTTGCAGGTTATCTAGTACTTGTTTCTGACCCGTGAAATCTTCAAATGATTTGGGTCTCAGGACTTTTTCTAAATCCTTGTCCGTCGCACCGTCGGCCTCGTCTCTTATATCGAAATCTTCGCTCATAAACTTCTAATTAGATTCCATAAATTTCTTCCCCATTTCATCTAAATGAAACAACTCTGCCCAGCCGTATGGGTTTAGACTTAGCCGCACCACAAAGTTGGGTGAAGTTAAGCGCTGATCAATGTAATTGTTATTCTTCAACATAATTCTATAACCGAATCCCACGCCCACCTCAAATAAATTCGCAATGTCATAACTGAAACTCATGGCTGGTTCATAGAGAATGACGTGACCTTCATTCAATTTTACACGATTACCTTCCGCATCATTGTACTTCAAAAAACTTTTTCCGAACCCCAGTTGAATAGGTAAAGTTCCTTTCCAATGTCCACTCTTAAAAAAATCCAATTCAGCATACGGACCAAAATAGCGCAATTCGAATTCACAGAGCTTCGAACTTCCATTTTCCAAATCCACATTTCTATATACCCCATTCGACAACCAATTGTAACCAAGGCCAAGCACAAGGGTTTCATTGAACTCTGCACCAACTTTCAAAGCTTGGGTGTTGAACGTTCTTCCTCCAATAAAGGTTCCCCAAGTGTCCCACTTCGCAGTTGCCTTCGGTTTTCCTTCAAACACTCCTTTGAATGAATTTTGAAGATTAACGGGCTGGGCCAAAAGAGTTATCTCGGCAGCGCAAAA
>CAMCUG010000154.1 GCA_945878835.1 Chryseobacterium gleum
GCAACCGGACGAAGTCCGCGCATGGCCAAACCTATGGCTTGTCCAACGATTGTTGCTTCGCGAATACCTGTGTCGCTCACGCGCAACTCTCCGTATTTATCTTGAAGTCCTTCGCACGTTTGGTTTACTCCACCAATCTTTCCAACGTCTTCTCCGAAGATTAAAACCTCTGGCATTTCAGCCAACTTAGCATCCCAAAAATCGCGAAGGACAACGCGTCCATCTACCATCTCTGCATCGCTTGAATACTGAATGGCAACAGAACGGTCTAAATCATTTCGATCGCTGTATAGCTCGCTGCTGTACGCTTTGTGCATGCGCTCTTGCGCACTAGCTAACCAATTTTTTATATTTTGAATTTCACCTGAGTGTTGTCCACGAACCGTGCGCAATACTTTTCGAATGGCTTCGAAAATATCTTTTCGAATGGCTTCGCCGTTGTTTTTCAAAGAAGCAGCTGCTTCTGTTTGTCCAGCTGCTTCGAGCAAAGCAATGGCCGCGTTAACGTCGGCCTGAATTTGCGCACGGAATTCGTCCCATGCCGTGCGTTGCTCGTTGCGTGCTTGTGCTTTTGCTTTCGCGCGTAACTCATCCAACTCCTCTTGCTTCGCAACATTTTTTTCTGTCAAGAATTTCCCGAATTGCACAATGCAATCGAATTCTTCGTACCACTCTAACAATTCCTTCGTCTTGTAACGCTCGTGAGATCCGCTCGTGCTGTGGCCTTGAGGCTGAGTGATTTCTTCCACGTGAATTAAAACAGGCTGATGGTGTGTGCGCGAATGCTTCACAGCCTTCTCGAACATGAGCATCAACTCTGAATAATCCCAACCCTTCGCTTTGAATATTTTTATTCCTCCTGCACCCGGTTCGCTTTGCATTCCGCTTAACGCATCCGATATGCTTTCTTTCGCAGTTTGATATTTTTTCGGAACTGAAATTCCCCATCCGTTATCCCATACACACATGCACATAGGCACGCCCAAAACAGCAGAAGCGTTCATGGTTTCCCAGAACAATCCTTCTGAAGTGCTTGAATCACCTATGGTTCCGAAGGCCACTTCATTTCCTTTATTCGAAAATTGCGTTCTTGAATGAAGGGCGGTATTCGCTTTGTAATATTTCGAGGCTTGCGCCAATCCCAATAAACGCGGCATTTGTCCGCCAGTCGGAGAAATATCTGATGACGAATTTTTCATCTCCATGACGCTCTTCCAATTTCCATTCGCATCTAACGCGCGGGTAGAAAAGTGTCCCCCCATTTGTCTTCCACCTGAAGAAGGTTCCTTCTCGGTATCTGTATGCGCGTATAACGCTGCGAAATATTGTTGAACAGTAAGCTGACCAATGGCCATCATGAATGTTTGATCGCGGTAGTAACCAGACCTCCAGTCGCCATTTTGAAATTGTTTGGCCATGGCTATTTGCGCCAATTCTTTCCCATCACCGAAAATACCAAATTTGGCTTTCCCAGTAAGAACTTCCTTTCTACCCAACAACGAAGCTTCACGGCTTAAACAAGCCAAAAAATAGTCGTCGAGTAACATTTGCTTTGCGGTATTATTCACCGCCGATTTGTTGGCCAAACTCATAGGGCGCAAAGATAAGAACAAAGTGAAAAACATGGTGAAGGCGAATGTCCTCTTCCCTTTAACAATTAATCTTTCGAAACGTAAAGTTTATTCGGGGGGAAGCAGACTTCACTTTCCCAATCGAATGCTGCCAATTATCTTGGAAATTATTCATCAACAAAAGTGACCCGTGAGGCAGATTGAAAGCCAATTTCGTTTCGTCTTTGCGCGATCGAAATTTAATCACTCGCTCACCTCCAATAGACACCGAAGCAACAACTGCAGCATCCATCTCTTTCTCATTATCACTGTGCCACCCCATGCTGTCTTGCCCATTCCTGTAGTAGTTACAGAGAACGGCATTAAATTCCGCTTGCGCTAAATGTTCAATTTCTTTTTTTAGTTGGAAAAGAATCGGTGGAATTTCCATCGCTTTCCATTGCACATTCGAATAGGTATATGCCGGTCCGAAATAACACGTCAGGCGCGGTTCTAAATGTTCTTTTCCGAATACACGAATGGTATTTTGTTGCCACGGCAACGAAAGAAAATCTTGAATGGAAAAGGATTGAAATATTTCGTGGTGAAGAATAAGCTCTTCTCCGTTTGAACTATACAGTTGCTCCTGGCTGAACATCATCTGCAGGAATGGTTTTCGTTTCTTCTTGAGCAGGAGACGCAACAGGCGTTGCTGGACGAATTGGTGCTGGCTCTTCTTCGTTCATCAGCTGATCTAGAGGAACTTCAGCGCGAGCCTGTTTACGCATGTCATCGGCACTCTTCAAAATTTCGTCTTGAACGTCTTTGGCTGCGTTGCGAAACTGATACATAGTCTTGCCCAAGGTCCGCGCAATCGACGGCACTCCTTTCGCTCCGAAAAGCAAAAGATAGATGAACAAAATCATGAAAATCTCGCCAGTACTCATGCCGCAAAGGTAAGCGTGTTAAACTTCATTCAAAGAAAAATGCCGGGAAAATCCCGGCACTTTCAAAGTATTCTAAATCGAAATTATTTCGCTTCTTTCTTTGCAAACAATTGACGCATATCAACAACAATCGGAGTTGCAATAAACAAGGTTGAGTAAACCCCGCTGATTACTCCAATAATCATTGCGAATACGAATCCGCGAATATCATCACTACCGAAGATGAACATTACACCTAAGGTCAACAATACCGTCATCGACGTATTGATTGAACGACCAAGTGTGCTATTCAATGCGTCATTGATAGTTGATTTCAGTTCTGGGTTACGACGCTCACGGAAGTACTCACGAATACGGTCAAAGATTACAACGGTATCGTTAATCGAGTATCCAATTACAGTTAAGATCGCAGCGACGAAGTTTTGATTCACTTCCAATGTGAATGGAACCAATCCGTTCAACAACGTGAACGCACAGATTACCATTAATGCATCATGGAACAACGCTACCGTTGCACCAATTGCAAAGTCAATTTTACGGAAGCGGAACACAACATAAATACCCACCAACAATAACGTTAGGATAGCCGCCCAAATAGCTTCTGCTCTAAAGTCATCACTCATCGACGCATCTACTTTGTATGAAGTTGTGATTTCATGTTTTCCAACTTTTCCTAACGCATTATCAACGTCTGTTTGCACGCGTTGTGCAACATCGTTTGAGTTGTCGTTAATCAAGTAGTTAGTCGTAATCTTGAATTCGTTTCCTGAAGTACCAATCGCTTGAACAGTGCTTGCTGAGGCATTTCCGTTTTCAACCAATGCAGTTGAAAGGGCGCTACGAACAGCTTCTGGATCAATCTTCTCTTCGTACCTCACTTTAAATGAAGTTCCTCCTACAAAGTCAACTCCCATGTTGAATCCACGTGTGCTCCAAGACACCGCACCAGCAATCAAGATGGTTGCAGAAATTCCGTAGTATAAGAAACGCTTGGTTACGAAGTCGTAGTTCATCTTCGTGAACCAGTTCTTAGTAATGTTGCTGTAGAAGGTAATTTCTTTTTTGCTGTCTAGACGCTTGTAAAGAATCAAACGAGAGATAACAATTGCAGTGAATAGGGTTGTGAAAATACCAATGATCAACGTCGTTGCGAAACCTTTCATAGGTCCCGTTCCAACAAACAACAAGACCAATCCGGAAATCAATGTCGTTGCGTTACCATCTATGATCGCACCCAACGCTTTTTTGAATCCGTCTAACATAGCCACTGATACTGGCTTACCTAAACGCAATTCCTCTTTCACACGTTCGTAAATCAATACGTTCGCATCGACGGCCATACCCATGGTTAACACGATACCGGCGATACCAGGAAGAGTCAATGTTCCGCCCAATGATACAAGCGCACCAATCAAGAAGAACAAGTTAGCAACCAATGCAACGTTTGCTGCCCAACCCGCCCAAGCGTAGTAGAACATCATGTAAAGAAGAATAACAATGAATGCTGCAATGAACGACCAAACTCCTGCCTTAATGTTCTCGGCTCCAAGGCTAGGTCCAACAACAACTTCATCAATAATCTTCGCTGGTGCTGGAAGGGATCCTGCTTTCAATAATCCAGCTAAGTCCTTTGCCTCTATAATTTGTTTGTCACGGTTGTCACCAGAACCAAATGTGATTACTGATTTTCCGTTTGGAATTTCTTC
>CAMCUG010000155.1 GCA_945878835.1 Chryseobacterium gleum
GCTAACAATTTATTCGTAACACCTGCATATGAATTCTGTTCTTGCAAAACTGTTGGAACACCTGCTGTTCCAGCCGCACGAAGCGTTGGACCGCTTGCATATCCACCAAAACCTACAGCAATTTCTGGACGAAATTCCTTCACCACAGCAATTGCCTTCAACATACTTTTCAATATTTTAATTGGAAGTAAAAAATTCGAAAACGTTAATTTTCGTTGAAGTCCTGCAATGGGAAGTCCAACAATTTTATATCCCGCTTGAGGAACTTTTTCCATCTCCATCTTTCCTTCCGCCCCAACAAATAAAATCTCGCATTCAGGAAAACGTAATTTTATTTCGTTCGCCACTGCAATAGCAGGAAAAATATGTCCGCCCGTTCCTCCGGCAGACAACAAAACTCTATTTAGAATTCGATTTTCCATCTATAATTAAAATGGGGATTCTTCTAATTCATCATTTTGATCCACCTCGTCGTTCTCTTCGTCCATCTTCGAAATACTTAGAATAACTCCGAACATGATGGCAACGAAAACAATTGACGTTCCGCCCATACTCACTAGCGGCAGCGGCTGTCCTGTTGTTGGAAATAAATCCACCGCAACACCCATGTTAATGAATGCTTGAATGGTAATGACCAGACCCAGTCCCAACGCAGTTAATCCGCCAAAATATTTCGGGCTTCGAATCGATATTCGTATGACCCGAAAAAGAAAAATAACATACATAAGCATCACCAACGCTCCGCCGAGTACAGATCCATATTCTTCAATAATGAACGCGTAGATCATATCTGAATACGGATGCGGTAAGAAGTTTCTTGAAGTTCCAGATCCGGGACCTTTCGGAATAATTCCTCCTTCATAAATGGCGTATTGCGCCAATTCAATTTGATATTTCGAATCGTCAATGGCTCCCGCTTGTATTTCCTTTCCCACCAAACGATTTTTCCAAGTGCTGTAACGAGGTAGTAATTTTTCAGGACCCAACTCGCCAACAACAATTATTAGAAGCAAGATCCCCACTACGGCGCCAATGAGCTTAAACAAATGCTTCCATGGAACTCCTCCAAACACCAACATTAAAAAACACACAAACCCAATTAATGCTGCTGTAGAAAAGTTCGCCGGTAGAACCAGCCCGCATACCATGGCTATTGGAATCACGATCGGAAGGACACCCTTCTTAAAATCGTGTAGCATCTGACGCTTCACGGTTAGTTGCCGCGCCACATATAAAATGAGCACCAACTTCGCCAAGTCACTCGTCTGGAAGGTCACGCCAATTCCAGGAATTCGAATCCAACGATCTGCGTTGTTAATGTTCGAACCAAAAAACATCGTGAACACCAACAACGGAATCACCACCCAAATCATGAGCTGACCAATTCTCGAAAAGAAGGTTAAAGGAAGGAGATGCGTGCCGAACATAAACGCGAGTCCTAGTCCGAGCATAAATACATGCTTAATTAAAACCCCTGCACTACTTCCGCCTTCTGCCTTCCACACCAAAGAAGATACTGCACTGTAAACCGCTAACACCGAAAGGGTGCACAAAAAAAGTGCAACCATCCAGATCACGCGATCTCCCTTGAGGTGTGAAAGAAATTTCTGCATGAATTACAATCCTTTTACAGCAACTTTAAACTGACGACCTCTGTCTTCGTAGTTCTCGAATAAGTCGAACGAGGCGCATGCTGGTGACAACAAAACAGTGTCGCCATCTTTTCCAAGATCGTAAGAAACACGAACAGCTTGCTCAGCGCTATTTGTATCAATAATAGTATCTACAAAAGATCCAAAAGCTTTTCTAATTTTAGAGCTGTCTTTTGTTAAGCATACAATTGCTTTCACTTTAGACTTTACCAATTCAGACAATTCAGAATAGTCGTTTCCTTTGTCTGTTCCACCAGCAATCCATATGATTGGCTTGTCAACAGATTCCAATGCATACCAAGTTGAGTTAATGTTTGTAGCCTTGCTGTCATTAATGAAACGAATGCCATGAATACTAGCAACAAATTCCAAGCGGTGCTCAATGTTTTCGAAGTTCATTAAGCTGTCGCGAACAGCCTCTTTTCTTAATTCTAAAAAGCGTGCTGCTGCTCCGGCTGCCATGCTGTTTTGCAAATTGTGTTTGCCTTGTAATGCTAAATCCGTGATTTTCATTGTAAATAAATTATGGTTTGTGTTTAGGTTGAAATTTGATTCGTCGCAATAGCCACCTAGCTCGTAATTCTTTCCAGGTTGAATTGAAATTGGAAATAGGGTGGCATTCAATACATGTCGTGCCATGGTCTCTGATGTAATGGCATCGTCTGCATTAAAAATGAAAATGTCTTTAGACGATTGGTTCTGTGCAATGCGCAACTTCGCATCGGCGTATTTACTTAAATCGTAATCGTAACGATCCAAGTGATCTGGTGTAATGTTCGTTAGAATAGCAATGTCAGCTTTGAACGAATACATGTTGTCCAATTGAAAACTGCTTACTTCCAACACATAAAAATCGAAGTTCTCTTCAGCGACTTGACGTGCGAAACTCTTACCCACATTTCCGCCAAGACCTACATTCAGTCCAGCGTTTTTAAGAATGTGGTAAGTCAATAAAGTGGTCGTTGTCTTCCCATTACTTCCTGTAATAGCAATAAGTTTCGCTTTGGTATATCTGTATGCGAATTCCAATTCAGACAGTACAGGAATGTTTTTTTCGTGCAGCGCAACAATCAATTTGGCCGAGTTCGGAATGCCAGGACTCTTCACTACTTCATCTGCATTCAGAATTAATTCATCCGTGTGTATTCCTTCTTCGAAAGCAACACCGTGTGCATTCAATTCAGCTTTGTATTTGTCTTTTAACAAGCCCTTATCCGAAAGAAATACATCGTACCCCATCTTCTTAGCCAACACTGCTGTGCCCGCGCCGCTTTCGCCTCCGCCAAGTATGACCAGTCGCTTACTCATTATCTTACTTTTAAAGTGATGATGGTTAATACAGCTAGCATAATTCCGATGATCCAGAAGCGCGAAACGATTTTCGATTCGTGCATTCCTTTGCGCTGATAGTGGTGGTGAAGTGGTGACATTAAGAAAATGCGACGACCTTCACCGTACTTTTTCCTCGTGTATTTGAAGTACCCAACTTGAATCATTACGCTCAAGTTTTCCACCAAGAATATTCCACATAAAACTGGAATAAGAAGTTCTTTTCGAATAGCTATGGAGAATGTTGCAATAATTCCACCCAACGCCAAACTTCCTGTGTCACCCATGAATACTTGCGCTGGAAAACTGTTGTACCACAGAAATCCAACGCACGCTCCTACAAACGCCGCAATGAAAACGGTAAGCTCACCGCTTTGCGGGATGTACATAACGTTCAAGTAATCTGCGAAGATGTAGTTACCTGAAACGTATGCGAAAATGGCCAGCGTAATACCAATGATTGCGCTTGTGCCCGTTGCTAAACCATCGATACCATCGGTAATGTTCGCACCGTTAGAAACTGCAGTTACAATGAATATGACAATTAGTGTAAACACTCCCCACAACACCCATGGACTTTCCATGCTGTCTGGAACCAACCAAGCATAGTCAAATTCGTTGCCTTTAATGAAGGGAATAGTTGTCTTTAAACTCTTCTCTTCCTTCCATTGCATGGCCTGTTCTTCGCTTGTTGCGTTCTGAATTTGAACGTCTGAAACTTTCTCTTTAATGGTCACAGACGGATTCCAATAAAGCATGCTCGCTACAATAATTCCCACTCCTATTTGTCCAACAATTTTGCTCTTCCCTGCAAGTCCTTCTTTGTTCTTTTTGAAAACCTTGATGTAATCGTCTAAGAATCCGATGAGTCCCAACCAAACGGTTGCTATGATCATGGTTTGAATGTAGATGTTGGTCAAATCTGCCAACAACAACGTCGGCACGAGGATAGCTGCAAGAATAATAAGTCCGCCCATGGTGGGTGTTCCCGCCTTTTGCATTTGTCCGTCTAATCCCAAATCGCGAATGGTCTCACCCACTTGCTTCTTGCGAAGCATACGAATCAAGTTTTTCCCAAAAACCATCGATATGGTTAGTGAGATAAGAATGCTCAAAGCAGCACGAAACGACAAGTAGTGGAACAACCCTGATCCAGGGAAGTGCATGT
>CAMCUG010000156.1 GCA_945878835.1 Chryseobacterium gleum
TCCAACGTTCCTGTGGTTTCAGGAATCTCTTCATTTACCCCAACGTCGCGCATGGAAACCACTTCAATGCCTGATGGTAAAGCAGCTTGAATCTCTTGAAGTTTGTTTTTATTTCCTGAGGCAAATACTATTTTCATGATTCACGAATGATTTTACCGCTAGCGGTTCGATTGAACTTCGGTTTGAAAATTATTTCTCGTGGCTTACGAATGCCCAAATCCAGTTGATTTATTTTTTCTAGTTGGAAATGTTGCGTGTCGCCTTCCACATAAAGCACGACCTTTTGCCCGAGAACTTCGTCGAGTACTGAAGAGATATAGTAAGGTTGAAGAATGATTGTCGAAAGAATTCTTTCAATTTCTTCCGGAAATACCTTCACACCTCCTGAAATAATCACGTTATCCAATCTTCCCTTCACCACAAATCCGTCTTCAACCAATTCAACGGTATCGTTTGTTTCGAAGGAAGGAAGTTTCAAGCACGAGTCTTCAATGATTAAATTTCCGCTTTCGCCTTGTGAAAACTGAACACCCTTGAGTGCTCTGAAAAACGTTTGCGCCTTAACGTCTCGCATGGCAACGTGGGTGAGCGTTTCTGTCATGCCGTATCCTTCCCAAATATTTGATGCAACGCCATTTGCGAATTGAATTATTTGGTTTGAAACGGGACCACCTCCGAGCAAAATATGTTTGATGTTATTCAATGCAGACGGAGAACTTCCAATTATTTGAACGCACTGTTGCGACGTAAACGCTGCAAAATCATAATTAGTTTGAATATCCGGATATGTTGAAGGGGTTTGCCAAGTGAGGTTCCATTCATTTATGATTGCGCGCAAAGCCATCATTTTTCCAGCTACATAAATGGAAGGCAATGCACAGAAAACTTCAGCGTTTTTGTTTAGGTTGAAGAAAGATGCTGTTCGTTGCGCCGAACGAATGACCTGCTCCTTCTTAAATGTGATCACTTTCGGTGTTCCTGTAGAACCGGAAGTTTGAAATGAAATCAATTCTGACTCGTTCCATTCTTTTTCAATTTCAGCGTAAGCCAAAATCATATCGCTTCCTGAAAGAGCAAGGTTAATCATGATTCAATCGGAATAAGTAATTCGCCTTCCACCTTCCACTTCGCTTCACTGTTGTTGCTGAATAGGCTTCCCGTGCCCAAACCTTGAACTCCTTCCAACTTCATTTTACACACCCAATTCGCAAGATGATTCAAACCAACATTGCTTTCCAAAGAAGAGGTTATCCAAAAACCTATGCCGTGCTTATCAGCCCAAGTCTTCCAATTTTCAGCGGCTGTATATCCACCATGCAAGGAGGGCTTCACAACCAGATACGCTGGTTTGTCCAAAGACAAAAACGGCTCGAAATCTTCAGGGTTCTTTCCAATCATCTCCTCATCGAAGGCAATGGGAACAAGCGATTCGGCGCACAACCTGAACATGGACTCTAATTGCCCAGCCTTTATGGGTTGCTCAATGCTGTGCAAGTTAAATTCCGAAAGCTGATTCAATTTATCTAATGCGTCTTCTAATGCAAAAGCTCCGTTTGCATCGACACGTATCGTTAACTCCTCTTCATTTCCCCATGACCGAATTTCACGAATGAGATTTAATTCATCGTTGAAATTCAACGCTCCAATTTTCAGTTTAATGCATCGGCTTCCTTCCTCAAATTTTCTTCTCGCTTCTATTCGCATAGATTCAATATTGTCCATCCATATGAGTCCATTAATTGGAATAGCACTCAATTCATTTTTCGGAAGGAAAGGGAAATCTATTTGTTTCGCATGGAATCCTGCTAGTGCCGCATCCAGCGCGCACTGCACAGAGGAGACTGGCGACGAAACTTCACTAAAATTATCTATATCCGTTATGCGATTTAATTCGGACAGCACCTCGTCTCTCGTCTCTTTGCTCAATCCCCACAGTGGGGCAACCTCTCCTTCACCCAAGACAATTCCATCAGAATCTACTAACTGTAGAATCCAAACGTCGCGTTCTGTTAGAACATCTCGACTTGTTTTCGCCGGCTTATTGAACTGAAGGATTCGATGAGAAAATATCCATCTCATTTCCTAGAACCTGAAATGTTTTTGAGCAACCATTCGACGGGAGCTTTATCGGTGACTTTTTTCTTCCACCAAATAACCAGAAGAAACGAAAAAGCTAACATGACTAGTGAAGTTGGGATTAGGACATATGCCGATTTAAACCAATAAATTCTGGCTTGGTTTCCTCCTTTCACCAACGACCAGAGAATACCTGTTTCCAAACACACAAAAAAGTACAAGGTGTATTTTGAAGACGAGAAGCGATCAATCCATCCAATAATTTTAGCTCCTGAAATTGTTTCATTCAATTTCTTACCGAAATAATTTATTGCACTCACAGACATTAATATGAGGCCAGACTCAAAAAGAAAAAAAGAAAAGCTGTGAAAGCGTATGCTCATGATATTATTCGAAAAAACATTCAACTCGCCAATATTTCCAAACATATTGTTCAGAAACGGTTGAACCACTATTCCAGCAATCATCATAATGGTTCCAAATACAGCAATTGGTGGAAACCAACCTCTCACCTTTACGCGAGATTTCCCGAAAATAATACCCAAAATAAAAAATGAAATCCAAGGAAGAACTGAATAATAGCCATTAAAGAATAAAAAGCCAACGATGTTTACGGCACTCACCTCTTGTAGTTTAAACCCTGCGAATGATGGGGAAATAGGGATATCTAAATTCCCGAGTACCGTTGAAAGCAGAACTACTGCAAAAAGCAAAATCTGAAGAATTAAAGATTCCCAACGAATAAATAACGGAGAGACGAAAAAACAAACTCCAGAAATTACCAAAATATTCGCTGGCCAAAAACCCACAAACAACAATCCCAAAACAAGAAGAACCAAACCTCTTCTGCTGTAATGCCCCATTAGCCGGCTTGAGCTCTGCTTTTTTGATTTAAAAGCGAGCGTCATGGTGTATCCGTTCAGAAATAAGAACAGCGCAGGAAAGAAATCGAACCAAATAAAATAAATCTCTTGAGTATTTCTTGTCGCAGCATAAGACTTCAGAACTTCAATGATCTCTTTCAAAACAAATATTTCATTCGCCAATATTGTTCCTACAATAGCCAGCAGATACGAGATTGCTATTCCTTTGATTTCTCTGTTTGAAGACATGTTCAAATATACAATTCGAACCTACACGTTCGGTAAAAAAATGAGCAAGAGCAGCGCAATGGCGAATGTTGAAAGTGCTACCTTCTTTAATTCTGAGTCGAGAAGCTGTGGATTCGTGCAGGAATAAACCTTTTTTGCATGAACAACTATAATTACAAACGGAAGCAAATAGAATGCGTAATGAGAGGGAGTTATAAATACTTCAACCATCGCGGCGAGGAATGCAGCACCCAACCAAATGAAATGTAATTTCTTTCCTTGCTCAAAACCAAGCTTCACCACCAAGGTATGCTTTCCTGCTTTCGCGTCTGAAATGTGATCGCGAAGATTGTTTAAGTGAAGGACAGCCATGCTTAACATTCCGACAATTACTGTATTCAAAATAGCGATTACTCCAATTTTTCCAGATAAAAAATAAGACATTGACAATACTGAAACAACTCCGAAAAACAAGAAGACAAACAAATCACCAAGTCCTTTGTATCCATAAGGATTCTTTCCTGCGGTGTATCTGAACGCCGCCCAAATAGCGGAGATTCCAACACCCAAATAAAGCCCGAATCCGAGCCAGTTTTTCTTCACCACAAAAACTTCATTCAACAACAAAACTCCCAATGCGAAAGCAATGGCTCCTAAAACATAAAGTCCGCGTTTCATTTGCTCTGCTGAAATATTTCCACTTTGAACCATGCGTGCTGGACCTAGGCGGTCTTTTCCATCTGCACCGTTTTGAAAGTCGCCGTAGTCGTTTGCTAAATTTGAAAATATTTGCAGAGCCAAAGCGGTTAAAAGCGCCAACACAAAGATCGACGACGAATAAATTTCAACCTTCAACCCTGCACTGCCAGCCAAAATACCTGCTGCCGCTAAAGGAAGCGTGCGCAGGCGCATGGCGGTAATCCAATGTTTCACCATTATGGAAACTTCGGAAATTGTTGAAAATC
>CAMCUG010000157.1 GCA_945878835.1 Chryseobacterium gleum
ATACACACGAATTCGTGGTACCGAGGTCAATGCCTATTATTTTACTCATGTTCTTAAATTTTCAATTTGTTTCACCCCGCATTTCAACCAATATGCCATTGAGAAATCAGAGGTGAAATATGACAGAATTGTCAGCATTTTCTGACACGCATATTAAACTGCGCGACAAATCAGCGCGGAAGATATAAGTTGAAGTGCTCCTTGCGCATTCTTCCATTCAGAAAAATGACTCCGAACCAATAGAAATCGAGGCTCAATTCAATGCGTGAATCGGAACAGATTTGCTTCCAAGCGTGCATCATTCCTTTGCTCCAGTAGATATCGTCGAAGACAATGCACGTTATATTTTTATGTTGAAGTAGAATCTCGAAATAGCGTAACGTTGCTTCTTCCGTGTGGTTTCCATCTACATAAATAAACTCACATGTAGGAAATGCAGTTAATGAAGTTGGAAGGGTGTCGTTGAAATTTCCTTCAACCACTTCTATATTTTCTTTCTGGAAGGAATGAAAAAGAGTGCGCGCTTCGGCCGCATGCGTGGGATCTCCTTCAAGGGTAATTATTTTTTTTGTGGAATGAAGGGCCTCTGATAAATAGAGTGTGCCTATTCCGAAATGAGTGCCTATTTCTAGCAGCCCCGAAGGCTGCAAATGTTCCACCAACAAATGAAGGGCTTCTCCCTTTTTTTTCGGCATGGCGCTGGAAGCCACAGATCGCGAATAAGTCCGAGTAGTCTGAAGACCCTTGCTTCCCGCACCGAAGTCCTTCACCACATAAGCAGTATCGTTCGAAAGCAATTTTCTACGAGCGTCTTCAATTGGTTTCCAGGCCTCCACACGCTGCTGCTTGAGCACTTCGGTAATGAGTTTGAAAACAAACGGAGAGTGAACCCCGTGAGGTCCTTTGGCAAAAAGTAAATGTTTGAGATAAGGAAGCAATAACATTACTTCTGTCCTTTTTCAAGTCGCTCTATGCGCTCGAGCAATTGGGGCAAGCGGCGGTGAATGATGTACGATTTTTTGAAGTCCATCGTGCTAACAGCGGGTGTCCCTTGCATTACAACGTCTTCTTTCAGCACAGAAGCGCTGATGCCCGTTTGAGCCGCAATCTTCACTCCGTTCGCTATGGTTAAATGTCCAGCTATTCCAACTTGTCCGCCTATCATAACATTCTCACCAATCTTCGTGCTGCCTGCAATTCCAGTTAGCGCAGCAATGACGGTGTTCTTTCCAATTTCAACATTGTGTGCAATTTGAATAAGGTTATCGAGCTTCACACCTTCACGAATAATTGTAGATCCTAGAGTGGCTCTATCAATCGTTGTATTCGCACCAATTTCAACGTGATCTTCAATCACGACATTTCCAATCTGAGGAACCTTCGCATATTGATTGTCGGCTTGTGGTGCAAAACCGAATCCGTCTGCTCCAATGATCACTCCAGCATGCAGCGTGCAATTCGCACCAATGACACATTCACTATAAACCTTCACACCCGGATGAATAGTAGTAAAATCTCCAATCTTCACGTGCTCACCTAAATAAGACTGAGCCATAATGACTGCGTTATTTCCAATGGAAATACCCGGTTCGAGAACCACTCCTGCTCCAATGTGAACATTCTCTCCAATCACCACAGTAGAATCTATAACAGCAGAAGGGTGAGTACCTGGTCGAGGTCTTTTGAATTGGCTGTATGCCTCTAATAATTTTGCGAAACTTCCATAAGCATCTGCCACACGAATAAGCGTAAGCGTTTCGGGCAAGGCTTGTTCTGCAACGAAATCGTTGGAGACAATAGCAATGCTTGCGCCTGTAGAATAAATATGAGAAATGTATTTCGGATTGGCTAGAAACGTGAGTGTTCCAGCTTTGCCTTCTTCAATTTTAGAGAGCCCCGAAACTTCCGCTGAAGAATTACCTTCAACAGTTCCTTCTAACATACCGGCAATTTGCTCCGCCGTAAATTTCATACGAAATAGATTTAGTGCGAATATACTTCTCAATTGGCAAAGAGCTATTTCATCTTCGCACCAATCGATTGAATGTCTTTGAAAAAATCGGGGTACGACTTCGAAATAACCTCGGGGTTTTGAAGGATTGTCTTCGCCCCAGCAACGCCGAAGAGTGCACCAGCCATGACCATCCGATGGTCTTTGTGCACATTCCAAACGGCAGGACGGGCATGACCGGGATAGATCATCATATCATCTCCACGAACAACAACACGAATTCCAGATTTCGCAAATTCTTCCACAATGGCGGTTGCTCGATTGCTTTCTTTTACGGCTAGTCGCTTTGCGCCTGTCAATGTTGAAACGCCGTTTCCGAAAGAAGCCAACACCGCCAGACAAGGAAATAAATCCGGACAATGCGTCGCATCGAAATCAAACGCTTGAATTGTACTTGCGAAAACTTTCACGCTGTTTTCGTTCTGGGTGTATTTCACTTTTGCTAAATCAAAAACGTCCAAAATAGCCTGATCTGCTTGTGGCAGTCGCGTGTTTAAATTCTTCACCAATAATCCTTCTGTTGCCGTTAATGCACCTGCTATTAAAAGCGGAACAGCTCCGCTCCAATCACCGTCTACAGAGACATCTTGTGGCTTGTACTTCTGTGAACCTTTAATGAAAAATGTTCCGTCCTCTTCCTTCACTGCAACACCGAACATCTTCATTACCGCGAGTGTTAAATCTATGTAAGGTTTGCTATTCAATTCCGTAATTATCAACTCGGAATCGCCCGTGCAACGCGGTAAAGCCATAAGCATTCCCGAAAGAAATTGCGAGGAATTCGCTGCAGATAACTCTGCTTTTCCTGCAGTTAATTGCCCTGAAAAAGTCAAAGGCAGTTTTCCTTCATTGGTTGAAACGGTTACTCCAAACGGATTTAAATACGTCTCAAATTCAAGGAAGGGTCTCTTCAACAAAGTACCTGTCCCATTCAATACTTTTTCACTGTTGTGAAGGGCGGCAATTGGAATGAATAATCGTGAAGCGAATCCAGACTCTCCCGCAAAAAGATTTTTTTGTGGGGAACGAATGTCGTGAATTTCATTGGCTGGAAATCCGCCTTTGATGGTTAATGTGTTTTTTGAAAGTTGAACAATCGCACCCAGCGACTCGGCCAATTTACGCGCATGAAAGGGGTCTTCTGAATTCGGATAATGCCGAATGGTTGTTTCTCCTGCTGCCATGAGTGCGGCAGCAACGTAGCGCTGAGCAATACTCTTCGACGCAGGAGCCGAAACGACTCCACTAATTTCCGAAGGAAGAATTTCTATTTTCACTTTTCACCAATGTAAATACTCGCAATACCGCCGCTTAATGGAATACAACGCACTCTTTGGTATCCAACCTTTTCCATAACGTCTAAGAAATCTTTTCCAGAAGGAAACTGAGCTACTGACTCTGGAAGATATGCGTATGCACGACTGTCTTTCGAAACCCACTTGCCTAAAGTTGGCATAATGAACTTGAAATAAAATCCGAATAATTGTTTAATGGGAAAATGTTTCGGACGTGAAAATTCTAAAACTACTCCTACTCCATTCGGACGAAGTACGCGCAACATTTCACGCATGCCTTGTTCTAGGTTTTCGAAATTCCGCACACCGAAAGCAACTGTGTAAGCGTCGAACGCATGATCTTCAAAAGGAAGATTTTCTGAATCTCCTCTTCGCAATTCTATAATTTGTTCGAAGCCTCTTTCCTTAACCTTCTTCCTTCCCACTTCCAACATTCCCTCTGAAATATCTACGCCTACGATTGATGAAGCATTCAACTTAGACTTCACCGCTTGAAGCGCGAAATCGGCTGTTCCTGTAGCCACATCGAGTACTTTCTTCGGCTCATATTTCTTCAAAATACGAATGGCACGTTTACGCCAGATGATATCGATTCCCAGCGAAAAGAAGTGATTTAAAAAATCGTAGCTGTGTGCAATCTGATCGAACATTTGCTCAACCTCTTCCTTCTTTCCACCTTGATTGTAGGGCTTAACTGTTTCCATACTTACATCAATTCGACTTACATCGATTTTGTTCAAACTGAAACAGCAATTCGTTCTGCTTCCAACTTTAATAATTCTTTATCGATTGGCACCACACCCACTTTCTCACACACCAATC
>CAMCUG010000158.1 GCA_945878835.1 Chryseobacterium gleum
ACATTCTTCAGCTGTTCGAGAATTTGCACATTACGGAATATGAACTCATAAAAAAAGCTTATCAAGCTAAACTGACAGAGCTTACGGAAGAGCTCTTCAATAGAATAGACAATGTCTTCGAGAAGATTGAAGAGAACAATTTGACAGCACAAGATTTTTTCAATAATGGAAAAGGAACCATCACTTATTTGCGAAAAGTGAGAAGTGGAACGTTCGATTTACCTGGAGCCAATCTTCTCAAAGTCCTCGAAAAAGGTTGGGGTAAACCAAAACAGACTCAGTTAGATGCTCTGAATCCGCAGCTCAATGAGACAGCAGAATACATTATTGAATGGTTGAAAGGAAACAACAAGCACGACTTCACCCGAATCAGCAAAATACTTCCGCGCATATTCACCACTGGGCTACTCAGCAAGCTGAATGAAGTAAGTCAGCGTATTAAAACGGAAGAAAACCTCTTGCTCATTTCAGACTTTCACGCCATTGTTTCCGCTGTCGTTCAAGAAAGCACCGCTCCTTTTATTTATGAGCGTGCAGGTGAACGTTATCATCACATTCTCATCGATGAATTTCAAGATACTTCTGAGATGCAATGGAAGAATTTCCTTCCACTTTTCGAAAATGCTATTTCACAAGGAAATTTTAACCTGGTGGTTGGAGATGGAAAGCAAAGTATTTATCGCTGGCGAAACGGAAACGTTGAACAGTTTGTTCGACTTCCGAAATTGTACGAAGGCGCTCCGGATACCATGCAACACTTGCTAAGCAATGCTTACAAAGAAAAAGTATTAAATACCAATAGAAGAAGTGGAAAAGCTATTATTGAATTCAACAACACCTTATTCGGTGCGTTGAAGGAAAAGCTCGGCCCGCTGAAAGAGGTGTATGACAAACACGAACAAGAATGCAGCAAAGACCATCCGGGATATGTGGAAATTCAAACCACCGTTGTGGATCGAAAAGATTCAAGTGATTTACATATGCTGAATGGCATTGTTGATGCGATTCGTGAATGCCGAGAAGACGGATATGAATGGGGCGACATTGCCATTCTTACCAGGAAAGGCAAATCGGAATCGACAAAAATTTCAGAATTCATTCTTCAACAAACCGAAAAAATTCCATTGACAACGGAGGACAGTTTCTTGGTTCAAAATTCCAACGAAGTACAGCTGCTTATGGCGTGTATCAACTACTTCGGAAAAGAAACTGAGAATTTTTATCGATTCAATTTGATTCGTAGAATCTGCGATGTGTTCCCAGATAAATTCAACTACAGTGAAATTATTTCAACTTATGTAGAGCAGTTGGAAAGAGGAAAACTTCGTTTTAAAGTGAACGAGTTTTTAGACGAGCATTATCCTGGGCTTCGAAACATTGTAAAAGACAACGCACATCCGTTCGAGTGTATTCAAGAATTGATTCGATACTTCCAATTGCCTTTCGATGTGTATTTGGAATTCTTCGAAAATCAATTGCTTCAACTTTCACACAGAAATGGAATGGGATTTTCGGAGATGACCGATTGGTGGAACGACAACCGAGGAAAGCTTTACATTCAAAGTGGATCGAAGCAAAATGCTGTTCGCATATTAACCATTCACAAAAGTAAAGGGTTGCAATTCCCTGTTGTGATCTTCCCGAAATTCGACACGAAGCATCCCAATCAAACGCTGTGGGTGCAGGCGCCAGATGTTCATCCTGGCTATACCAAAGGACTCATCAACTTCACGCCTAGCAAGGCTCCCAAGGAAGATGACCCACAAGAAATCCGAACCGAGAACAATAAGATTCTGCTCGACGATATGAACCTGCTCTATGTGGCACTCACTCGTCCAGAAGACCGTTTGTATTTCCTTACCGAAAGCAAACCTTCTTCAACAAATAGCGCATTGAACACTTATCTCTACGACTACTTCAATACCCATCATGCTGGTTTGAATAAATTTCAATTTGGAGAAAAAGTGAAACACGTGAAAGAGGAAAAGGCAGAAGAAAAAGCAATTGCACTTCTCGATGGTACGCGACTCAATGCCGTGCAGCCAGACTTCCGCATGCGTGAAACGAAACGCAAAGACATGGAAGGAAAAGAAGCGCTTGTCATGGGAAACCACCTACACGCTTGTCTTTCAACCCTGAATCACCTGAGCACTTGGGAAGAATCTTTATCAAATTATCTCTTCGAACATACCGAACTTCAACAAAAAGAAAAAGAAGTGCTCTCCAGTCAAGTCAAAGAAACATTAAGCCACGATTCCTTTCAGCAAATATTCAATACAGCAGATGAAGTTCTCACCGAGCATGACATTCAGGTGAACATACGCGAAGTAGCTCGTCCAGATCGAATTCATTTGGGGAAGGACTATGTTGAAGTGTATGACTTCAAGACAGGCGCAGAAATGGACAAGCATTTTCAACAAGTGAAAAACTACATGTCTGCGCTACAAGCCGCAACGGATAAGACTGTTAGAGGATATCTTGCCTACACGAAAACGGGAATATTGAAAGAAGTTGTGCTCTAATTATTTAGCGCACAACGCCTCAATCTCTTCCACTTCCAACGGGAAATTCGCAAATAAATCGCGGTTTCCGTTTTCGGTAATAACGATGTTGTTTTCTAAACGAATACCTAAATTTTCTTCTGGAACATAAATGCCCGGCTCAACGGTGAAGACGTTTCCAACTTCAATAGGCTTGTTCCAATTTCCAACATCGTGAACGTCTAATCCTAAGAAGTGAGAAGTTCCGTGCATGAAATATTTTTTGTATGCAGGCCATGATGGATTTTGATTCTTCACGTCTTCTTCCGAAATCAAATTCAATTTCAATAATTCGGCAGTCATCATCTCGCCTACTGCCACGTGGTATTCAGACATGATCACACCTGGCTTCAAATAAGCCGTGGCTTGTTTCATTACTGAAAGAACAGCGTTGTAGACATCCTTCTGACGCTCTGTGAATTTTCCACTCACAGGCAAACAACGCGTCATGTCAGCAGAGTAATTTCCATATTCAGCACCCACATCGAGAAGTATTACATCTCCTTCCTTACACGGTTTGTCATTGTCTATGTAGTGTAAAACACACGCGCTTTCACCCGACGCAATAATTGGTGTGTAACCAAATCCGCGAGAGCCACTGCTCAAAAATTCGTGAGCGAATTCTGCTTCAATCACATATTCCAAAACGCCTGGACGTATCATTTTCATAACACGCAACAAACCGTTGTGAGTGATGTCGACAGCCTTTTGAATTTGAGCAATTTCTTCTTCGTCCTTCACAGCGCGCAGCGCATGCATGATTGGAGCCGATCTATCAATAGTATGATGAGGGTATTTTTCACGAAACCATTTAGACAAGCGCATTTCACGCGTCTCTACTTCAATGGTAGCACGAGAATGTTCGTTGCTATTTAAGTAAACACAAGCGGCCTCACCAATAACTGTATGAAGTATTTTTTCGAATTCAGAAGTCCAATAAATGGTTGTAACACCGGTGCGATCTTTCGCTTGTGCTTTATTCAATTTCGCTCCTTCCCAAACAGCAATGTGATCATTGGTTTCGCGAACAAAAAGCATTTCTTTATGCGCAGGATTCGTAGCATCTGGAAAAAGAATAAGCATCGTTTCCTCTTGATCTACACCCGTTAAATAAAAAATATCGCTGTGTTGCTTGAAAGGCAAAGTGCCGTCGGCGCTGGTTGGATAAATATCGTTACTCGTAAAAATAGCCAACCCTTTCTCTTCCATTCGAGAAGCAAAGCGTTTGCGATTGTTTGAATAATGTGTTGAAGAAAGAGCTGTGTAGCGCATAATATAAATTACAATTTGACAAATCTAATAGAGTTTCCCTTACTTGTGGAATTAAATGGATGAATGGTATAAACTCCTGCAGAAAGGTCAGAAACTTCAAGTGTATTCCAAACATTCAGACTTAAAGCAGAAATAATCTTAATGGTTCTTCCTGTTGCATCTTGAATAGCAACATGAGTTGTACCCTCTGCCAATGCGTTAACTCGCAAACGAATTTCATTCGATGCTGGATTCGGAAATACTTCCGTTGATGTCGTGAGAAGATTAGTGAGTTCAGATACATTTATCCCCTGAACGCACGAACCGTAT
>CAMCUG010000159.1 GCA_945878835.1 Chryseobacterium gleum
TTTTTAGCAGCAGCCTTCTTAGGAGCAGCAGCTTTTTTTGGAGCGGCAGCTTTCTTAGGAGCGGCAGCTTTTGTAGCAGCGGCTTTCTTAGGAGCGGCAGCTTTTTTAGCGGCCTTAGGCGCGCTAGCTTTGGTTTTGGTTTTCATAAAATAAACGGTTGATTATTTTCTTTTCAAATTGTTTACTCGTCGTTACAAGTAAACTTAAAAATACACTGGATACAATTTCACTTTTCCATCGCTTCTTATCCCGAGTGTCGGGCTTGGAATTTTTATGAAGTTAATTACGCTTGCAATTTTCTTCATCCATTTTCTTGGCCATTCAATCTTTGTCAAATCTGCATCAAAAGAAAAAAAGAATTCACGTGTCGCGTGAAAATTATTAACACTATTAATGTTATTATCTGCGTATAAATTTTCATCAATACTATAGCCGAATGAAATGCAAAGCCACCTCGTGAATCGCTTGGTATCCGTATGATTCAGAGATAGTGGAGCAGAGAGCCAATACGTTTGTCCGTTGTAGTCTTTCAAAAGACGTTGTTGAAAATTACGACCAAATGTTTCAGGACGCATATCTGCAAACGTACTTTTTTGATAAGAAAATTTTAGAGAGATGAATTGTTGTTGAAGAAAATATTCTTGTGAGGCGAATAAAAAATATCCAAATGTATTTGCAATCATATCGCTTTTCGAAAATCCCCATTGCGCAGATTTTCCATCAAGTATTTCAATGCTTGTTAAATAAATTAAACCACTAGCACCACCTAGAAAAATATTTCTATTTCGGTTTGAATCGCTTGTTTGAAGGGTGTTGTAGAAGTTTCTTCCGATTTGATAAGATGTGAAGGCATGTCCACATTTATCCATTTGCATCCATTCTTTTGAATCATTGAAGAAATGAAATTTACTTTGAGGGTAATCTTTATACCATAGTGTATTCAATCCGATGAATGAAGCAGCACTTGTTCCAATAGCGAGCGATGAAATTATAGTATTGTGTTTTTTTTGATTAGTGAGATTGAATACTAGCGTGTCATTTTCCAAAGCGAAAACGGAATAACTAATGACAAGAAAAACAAAAAGAGACACGCATATTTTCATCGTTGAATGTCGATTGAATCTAAATATTTCTGATAAGCTTTTGCGTTTTGTTGATGCTCAGCATAGTTAACCGCAAAGTTGTGTTTGCCTGATTTTCCTGGTTGTGCGCACATGAAGATGTACTCGTGTGATGCTGCATTTAAAACAGCTTCTATGTAAGTTTTTTCAACAATGTGTATAGCTGCAGGGGGCAATCCTTTGTATAGATATGTGTTGTAAGGGGAATCGAATTTTAAATCGTCGTGTCTCACGCGTTGTCTTTTTTCTTTTGTATTTATTCCAAACAAAACAGTCGGATCAGATTGAAGAAGCATGTTTTGTTTTAATCGGTTCAAATAAAGTCCTGCAATTTGCGGCGTTTCATCTTTGTTTGCAGTTTCGCCACGAACGATTGATGCGAGCACATAGACGTCATGTTCGCTAAGTCCAATTCTGGAAGCTAACGTATTTTTATTGGCGCCCCAATATTCGTTGTAAAGTGTGTTCAGTCGTGAAAAGAAATTCTCAGGTGAGCTAGTCCAATACATTTCGTAGGTATCTCCGAGTAATCTTTCCAAAACACGTTGTTGACGAATTTCAATCGGCAGGTCTATTGTTTTCGGCGCGAGTAAATCTAAATTTTTGTTTACGTAAGCCATAAACAGCGCGCTATCTTGTTCGAATTTTTTTTCGAATCGTTGAGCTAATTTGTAAATGGTTTTAATGTCGTCTATTCGTATGGAAACTGGATCTTGGTTTCCGCTTATTAGTTTGTTCAAAATAGCGCGCGCGCTTAAGTTCGCGCTAATGGTATATTTTCCTGGCGGAAACACTTCGACAGATTTAAACAAGGAGGTTAATTTCCATTTATAATAAATGATACTTGGAGATTCAGCATCTCTTGATAAAGAATCTAAGATGGATTTTTCAACGGACGCGAACGTGTTATTGGTTGGAATGTAAATAGAGAATTCTTTTCCTTTTGACTTCAATGGAGAGGATGCTAAAACATACGAGAGAATTACAAACCCAACAAATAAAGACGCTAGAATTAAGGCTAATGCTACTTTTTTATTTTTCTTTAAGTAGTTTTTCATATCTGTTAACAATTCTGTTTAAGCACATTTGTTCACGTTGAAATTGAAACCCTATTTTTTCAAAAAGTGAAATGCTAGCTGCATTGTCTTTGTCAATGAGCGCAAATACAATTGAAATTTGTTTGTCAAATGTAAGTTTTTTAATTAATAGGTGTAGAGCCTCTCTGCCGAATCCTTTGTTGTGATCTTTTTGGTTCGGAATTAATATTCCGATACCAATAGATTGGTCGTTCTCATCGAAGTTGAATGCGTCTAAGATTCCAAGAGGCAATTTGTTCTCTGAATTCCAAATGACCCAACGTTGCTGTTTGTGTATTGAGTAGATGCGAGGAGGAAAGAAACAGTCAGTAATTTCATCTAATGTATAAGGACCAGGATGTTCGTTGATGTGCCAATAATCCTCCAAATTTTCTACCCAATGGATATACGGAAGGTCTTCGCGCCTAGTTTCTTCAATGTAAATATTGTCCATAAATCGTTATTCATTTCAAAAATAAGGGAAATGCCTTTGAGATAGTGAAAGACCTTCGTTACTTTGTTGTTATGACTAACACACGTATTTTACTTTCACTTGCTTTTTTTGTGGCTCTTTTAAGCAGTTGCAGCATCAATAAGAATATAATGTTTCAAACAGATACCGAGTATGAGTTTAAGAAACCAGATATAGACTCAACGAACAGAGAATACAAGCTCGCTGCATTTGACTACATCACAATAAACTTGTTTACTGGCGATGGAGCTATGATTTTGGAGTATACGACCAGTGGTATTGAACGTCAACCGAACTATGGTGGTTTCGATTTGTATTACATATTGGATAAAAATGGAGAAGTGGATCTTCCGGTTTTGGGTAAAACAAAACTCTCGGGCTTGTCTATTCCAGATGCTCAGCAATACCTCGAAGCGAAATTCATTAACTATAATGACCCATTCTGTTTAGTCCGTGTCTTGAATAGAAGGGTTATGGTGTTTACAGGAGAAGGAAGTCTAGGAGTTGTTGTTCCTTTGGCAAACCAAAACATTTCAGTGTTGGAAGCAATCGCCCTAGCAGGCGGAATACGAGAAAGAGGAAATGCATCAAAGGTGAAAATTATTCGCGGGAAGAATGGTTTGAATGAAGTGTATCGTCTAAACCTATCGACTATAGAAGGAGTTGAAAGCGCTAAAATGATTGTTCAAGCGGGTGATATCATATATGTAGAACCCGTGCCGCAAATTACCAATGAATTCGTGAAAGATATTGCGCCATTGGTGAGTTTGTTTTCCTCGACGTTAATCCTATTCTTGGTTGTTACAAATTAATTATGAGAATAGAGAAGACCGATTTTCGTGACTTGCTTTTGGTTAATCTTCCTGTGCTTGGGGATGATCGTGGCCGTTTTCAAGAAACGTTTAAAGAGGCACAATTCAGAATAGAAACTGGAATGAATATTACATTCGTTCAGGATAATGAGAGCCTTTCTTCAAAAGGTGTACTACGTGGTTTGCATGCTCAGAAATCACCAAAGTCTCAAGCGAAATTATTACGCGTGGTGAAAGGAAGTATTCTAGATGTTGTTGTTGATTTACGAAGAACCGAACCAACATTCGGTAAGAGTTTTCAAATTGAACTGAAAGGTGGAGATGGAATATCGTTATTTATTCCAGAGGGTTTTGTTCACGGTTTTTATTGTTTCGAAGACGAGACCATTGTTCAATACAAGTGCACAAATTATTACGACAAGAATTCTGAAATTTGTTTGAATGCATTTGATGCCAATTTGGGTATTCAATGGCCAGAAGGGGAGAAAGTGCTTTCTGAAAAAGATAAGGAAGGACAGTCGCTTGAAGAATTGAGCGATTTGTTTTTTTAACTGTTCGTTTGAATAGTAAAAGCCACGCTAGCCAAACGTTTAGTTTCATCGCCTTCGAT
>CAMCUG010000160.1 GCA_945878835.1 Chryseobacterium gleum
AATTTCGTCGTTGTGCACGATTACGCATCCCACCATGGGGTTGGGAGCCACCGAACCCATTCCGTACAAGGAAAAGTCGAGGGCTATTTGCATGTATTCTTCGTGACTCATTCTGCTAATTTATCTGCAATTCCTTGCGCGGCAATCCACGCGGTGGTCCAGGCTGCTTGAAAATTATATCCGCCCGTAACCGCATCAATGTTCAACACTTCTCCAGCGAAATACAAATTCGGAACAAGCTTGTGTTCCATGGTTTGAAAGTTCACGTGCTTCAGATCTACTCCTCCGGCGGTGACGAATTCTTCTTTGAACGTGCTCTTGCCCGTCATGGGAAGGTCGCAACGAACGAGAGATTCAGCCAAAATTTCGAGCGACTTGTTGCTGCTGTTCGCCCAGTCTTTTAGGAAGAGATCGGCGCGTTGCAAATACCAATTCCACAATCTCGAAGAGAGTTGATACGGATTGAATGTGACGCACATTTTCTTCGGGTGCGATTCGCGGAGGTCTTTCAATTCATCGAGCGTATCGTTGAAGTTTTGATTGATCCAATTGATGCGAACGGTGGCTTCGTAATTTTTCTCGGCCAACGCGAGTGCACCGAAGGCAGAGGCTTTCAGCACAGCCGGACCGCTTAATCCCCAATGCGTAATGAGCATTGGTCCGTTGGTTTTTATTTTCGTTTCGCGAATTTCCAGTTGTGCCTGTGGAACCGAAATCCCTGAAAGTTCGTGAAGTGATTTATCGTTTATGTGGAAGGTGAATAGTGAAGGGACACGCGGAACGCACGGCACGCCGTTTTCTTCGAGGTCTTTCCACACGAGTTCGCTGGAACCGGCTGTCATTAATACAGCATCGTACGATTGAAGGAACGAGAGATCTGCTGCGTATTCGGTTTTGATTTGAACACCGAGCTTTTCCGCTTCATTCATGAAGCAATCGATAATGGTTTGCGATTTATTGGTGGAAGGAAACATGCGTCCGTCTTCTTCGGTATGTGTTTCCACACCGCGATCGAGTAGCCAATAGATCATGTTGGAAGGTTGAAACGAGAAAAAAGGCGAGAGCAATTCTTTGCTTCCACGCGGATAGAACTTCACCAGTTCTTTCGGCTCGAAGCACGAGTGTGTGACGTTGCATCTACCGCCACCGCTCACTTTCACTTTGCTTAAGAGGTTCTTGCTTTTTTCAAATACGATTACCTCTGCTTCTGGCAACAATTCCGCCAAGCGTATTGCACCAAAGATTCCTGCTGCACCTCCGCCAATAACTGCTACTCGTTTTCCTTTTCCGTGCATTTTAATTTTGTCTTTTGCAAAAGTATGAGCAAATGGCTCTATTACTTCGCATTGAATCACTATTGAGCTTTTATCCCCCACCTTCAGTGGGGGCATTACGGATGCCGCTCGCAGAGCGAGCTCAAAGCAAAGCAGTTCCAATTATGAAATAGGAATAAAACCTCTGGTTTTCCAATTACGTAGTAGGAATAAAATCTCTGATTTTCCAATTACGAAGTTCCTCAGTACCCCGGATAGAAGTGGAAAGCCTTTTTGCGAAGCGAAAAGCTTGGAACGAATAGCCGGAAAAGGTTCAGAAAAAATTACTTGGTGAAACGCTCAATCACCGGAGGAGTTACACCGGTTGATGAGAAACCGCCGTCGTGGAAGAGGTTCTGCATGGTTACGTAGCGAGTTAAGTCGCTGAATAACGAGATGCAATAGTCTGCACACGCCAACGCATCTGCATTTCCAAGCGGAGACATTTCTTCTGCGAAACTAATGAAGCCGTCGAATCCTTTTACGCCTGATCCAGCAGTGGTCACTGTTGGAGATTGAGAAATGGTGTTGATACGCACTTTCTTCGCGGTACCGTAATGGTAACCGAAACTGCGTGCAATGCTTTCCAACAACGCTTTTGCGTCTGCCATGTCTGAATAATCTGGGAACGTGCGCTGTGCAGCAATGTAGCTTAATGCAACAACACTTCCCCAATCGCTAATGGCGTCTTTCTTATATGCAGTGGCCAACATTTTGTGCAGCGACATTGCGCTTACGTCCAATGATTGCTTGTACCACTCGTAGTTCAAATCTGTGTAATGTCTGCCTTTGCGAACGTTCGGCGACATGCCAATGCTGTGCAAAACGAAATCTACTTTCCCACCGAAGTGTTCCATAGACTTATCGAATAAGTTCTCTAAATCTGCTTCATTCGTTGCATCTGCAGCGAAAATTGGAGCGTTAATCTTTTCAGCCAAACCGTTGATTTCACCCATGCGCATAGCAATTGGAGCGTTGGTTAAAACAATTTCAGCACCTTCTTCAGCAGCGCGCTCGGCCACTTTCCATGCGATACTCATGTTATTCAATGCACCACTGATAATTCCTTTTTTGCCTTTGAGTAATTGACTTGACATATGATTAAGATTTAGATATCAAAAATACATTTTTTATCTCATTGAAACTTCTTGAACTGAAAGCATATTCACAATGGTATGTTTACTACAAGAACTTTGCTTGCAATCTTGCGAAGCATCTTGTGAAACATCTTTGCTTGCAATCTTGCGAAGCATTTACGGTACAGTAACTCCTCTCAAAAACTCCTCAACACTTATCCGTCTTTTCCCTTCCAACTGAACTTCAAAGAGATTGTAATACCCCTCATTCACCGCCAACTTCAAAAAATTCTTGTTGTCGGAATGAAATGATCCCAACTCGAATGAATGTTCGGTTTCTTCAGGAAGGCCTTTGTGAATTTTTAAGATCTTACCTTGAAAGATTGTGAAGGCTCCGGGGAAGGGAGTGACTCCGCGAACGCGATTGTGCACCACCGCTGGAGTGTCAGTCAATCGCACTCTTCCGTCTTCTTTTAAAAGTTTAGGTGCGTGCTTTAATTCATTGGTAATTAGTTCTTCTTGCGCTATGGGTTCAACCTTTTCTTCTTCCAATAAATCAAGGGTTCGAACCAATAAGTCTGCACCTTCGTGCATCATGCGCTCGTACAATTCTCCGGCGGTTTCGTTCGGAGCGATGCTCATTTTATGCTGACCTAAAACTTCTCCGGTGTCTATTTCGTGTTTCAATCGGAAGGTCGTACATCCGGTTTCTGTCTCTCCGTTCATGACCGCCCATTGAATAGGAGCCGCTCCGCGGTATTGCGGAAGGAGGGAACCGTGCAAATTCAAAGTGCCCAATCGAGGCATGTTCCAAACCACTTCGGGTAACATGCGGAAGGCCACCACCACGAATAAATCGGCGTTCAAGTCTTTCAATTCTTGAATGAAATGCTCGTCGCGCAATTTTTCAGGTTGAAACAATTTCAATTCATGTTGAACCGCGAACTTCTTCACATCGCTTTCGTTCAACTGCTGTCCGCGTCCCGCGGGTTTATCTGGAGCAGTGACTACGCCAACAACTTCGTGTTTGCTGTTCACCAAAGCATTCAGCGAGGTTGTCGCGAATTCCGGAGTGCCGAGAAAGACAATGCGTAACGACATTAGATGCTGAAGTATTGAGAAGCTTGTTCGTGCGGAGAAACAATTTTGTAGTAATATTTTCCCGAAGAAAATTGACTCTTTTCGAAATTGAAAATGTGATCTCCCTTCGGGAACTCTTCGTTGGCAAGGGTTAGAATGGATGCATTTTCTGCATTGAAGATTTGAATGTCTAAATGCATCTTCATGCTCAGCTTCAACGCAATTTGTCCTTCGCCAGATTCTGTCCAATGCAATTGATTCGGAAGAGCTGGAAATTTCTCCTGTACATGCTGCTTCCGCATAACGTGCAACATGCGTTTGTACAACACATACGTCAGCATGGCCAGCAAAGACACTAGCAATACGTTTCTTAACAGTTCAAATGTCTTCATATTATAAACTTATTATTCCTTCAATTTTAGCAGCCTCATCATACTTCTCGAAAATCTCGTCAACGCTCAACATCATGGCATGAACGGTAATCGAAGTATATCTTCCGTTCGCGCTCCACTTCATATCGAAATGTGCACTTTCACCAAAAATTAATTTCACTGCCGTTACGCG
>CAMCUG010000161.1 GCA_945878835.1 Chryseobacterium gleum
GACTATGCGAATACGTGGGGTGAGGGTGATTCATTAAGAACCATCCGGTCTTTTGATAACGCCATTGTGCGCTTCATTCCGACTGCCTACACAGTTTACAAAGATCTTCGCGTGAAGATTGGAATGGCATTTTACATGCAGTCGCGTGGAGAGCAACGCGGGCATTTCTATCCGCAGGCGGAAGTGAGTTACAGCATTCTCGATGGAATGTTTGTGCCATACGCTGGAATTAAAGGGTCATTGACGCCAACCACTTATTACGGATTGTATACACAGAATCCATTTGTGGTTATTCAACCCCAATTGCTGAATCAGAATAACAAGATGCAATTCTACGGAGGTGTGAACGGATCTATTTCTCGTCGCGTGAACTATAGCGTTGGTGGGGAGTTAAATAGAATCGAGAATTTTGCATTTTTCTTTAATGACAGTCTGTTTTCTAGGGGGAATATGCAAGGTGTTCTATACGACGACTTGCGTGTAGCGAAAGTGAAAGGTGAGATTGAGGTTTTGGGTGGAAAGAAATGGAGCGCCAAAGTTGGAGGTTCATATTCATACTTCGAAACCAATCAGCAATACGCTTGGCAGTTGCCAAATCTTCAGTTCTCGGCAGAGGCATCTTATAATTTGAATTCGAAGTTCAAATTTAATCTCCAAGGAATGTATTACGGCGTGCGTTGGGCGATGTCTGTTTTACCTGTGACGGGAAGAGATGCAGTTCTTCAATTAGATAACTCCTATGTCTATAAAATGAAAGGATTCGTAGATGTGAATTTGCGCACCATATACACCTACAACGAGCGCCTCTCTGCTTATTTGCAGTTCAATAATATACTGGCTCAGAAATACGCTATTTACAGCGGAATTCCAACTCAACGCTTCTTTGCAGCTTTAGGAGCTTCTTATTCGTTTTAAAGTAGCAATTTGTTAACGAAATGTTCATAAAACCACGGGGGCTTCGGCCCCCGTTTTTTGCTACAGCAATGGGCCTTTCGTAACTTTGATCACCTTGAAAAAATGGGCTTGCCCTAATCTTCAATTTGAAATAAAAAAGTTAGATAATTAATAGTCCTACGAGAGAATGAGTGAAGAAATAGAAAATACCTTAACCCCCGGTTATACCGCTGACAATATTCAGTCCTTAGAAGGAATGGAACACGTGCGTATGCGTCCCGCTATGTACATCGGAGATATTGGAACTCGAGGCCTCCACCACTTGGTTTATGAGGTTGTCGATAACAGTATCGATGAAGCATTGGCTGGTCACTGCGATACCATTAACGTATTCATTAATCCAGACAATAGTGTTACGGTTAAAGATAACGGACGTGGTATTCCTGTTGACATGCACAAGAAGGAGGGCGTAAGCGCACTGCAAGTTGTAATGACCAAGATTGGTGCGGGAGGAAAATTCGATAAAGGATCTTATAAAGTATCTGGTGGTCTTCACGGTGTTGGTGTGAGTTGCGTGAACGCACTTTCTATCGCATTGAAGGCAGAAGTTTTTCGTGAAGGTAAAATGTATGTGCAAGAATACAGCTGCGGCAAGGCGTTGTATCCGGTGAAGGAAATCGGAACCACAGAACTTCGCGGAACTACTGTGACCTTCCTTCCTGACAATACTATTTTCGATACAGCGGAATACAATTTCGACACGTTAGCAAATCGCTTACGTGAACTTTCGTTCTTGAACAAAGGCATTCGTCTTCACTTAACAGATGAGCGTGAAGTAAACGAAGACGGTTCATTTAAAACCGAAGATTTTTACAGCGAAGCTGGATTAATTGAAATGGTGCAGTATTTAGATTTGAGTCGTCCAACTATCATTGGAACCATCATTCACATGGAGCGCACAGATGGTGCTATTCCGGTGGAAGTGGCAATGACTTACAACGATTCATACAACGAGAATGTTTTTTCTTATGTAAACAACATCAATACCCACGAAGGTGGAACACACTTGCAAGGATTTAAGCGCGGATTAACCTCTACGCTGAAAGACTATGCAGACAAGAGTGGCTTGTTGGAAAAGGCGAAAGTTGAAATTGTTGGAGATGACTTCCGTGAGGGATTGACAGCAGTTGTTTCTGTAAAAGTTCAAGAGCCGCAGTTCGAAGGACAAACCAAAACCAAATTGGGAAATAAGGAAGCTGTAGCTCCTGTATCTCAAGTGGTAAGTGAAATGCTACAATCTTATTTGGAAGAGCATCCTGCGGAAGCAAAACAAATTGTTCAGAAAGTAATTCTCGCTGCGCAGGCGCGTATTGCTGCGAAAAAAGCACGTGAGACTATCCAAAGAAAAGGAGTAGGATTTGGCGGTGGATTGCCGGGTAAGCTTTCTGACTGTTCAGAGAAAGATCCAAAGAAATCGGAATTGTTCTTAGTCGAGGGAGATTCGGCGGGTGGAACCGCTAAGCAAGGACGCGACCGTGTGTTCCAAGCGATTTTACCACTTCGTGGAAAGATTTTGAACGTTGAGAAAGCTATGCAGCATCGCATACTTGAGAACGAAGAGATTAAAAATATGTATACCGCTTTGGGTGTATACATTGGAACAGATGACGATAGCAAAGCATTGAATATTACGAAGCTTCGTTATCACAAAATTGTGATTATGTGCGACGCGGATGTAGACGGATCTCACATTGAGACGCTTATTTTAACTTTCTTCTTCCGTCACATGAAAGAGTTAATAGACCATGGAATGATCTACATCGCAACTCCTCCCTTGTACCAGGTGAAGAAAGGAAATAAAGGCGAATACGCCTGGACTGAAGAGCAACGCGATGCGTTGGTTCAGGAAATGCGAGGAGCAGGATCTGAGACAAGTGTCAATGTTCAACGATACAAGGGTCTTGGAGAGATGAATGCAGAGCAGTTGTGGACAACGACTATGGATCCAACAACCAGAACATTGCGTCAAGTTACCATTGACAATGCCGCGGCGTGTGACCAGATATTTTCGATGCTTATGGGCGACGAGGTTCCACCTCGTAGAGCCTTTATTGAAGCGAATGCGAAATACGCGAAGATCGACGCGTAACGTCACTTCGCTACTTCAATTTCTCATTGTTCAAATGTCGCGTGGCATCGCGCTCGGTTTTCTTTGCCATGTTTTTTTCGAAGGCTTCTTGTAAATTGATGCCTGTCTGATTTGCGAGGCAAATCAGAACGAAAAGAACATCGGACATTTCATCGCCGAGGTCTTTGGCTTTGTCGCTATCTTTTTCGCTTTGCTCGCCGTATCGGCGAGCAATGATGCGAGCGACCTCGCCGACTTCTTCGGTTAGCATGGCCATGTTGGTGAGCTCGCTGAAATAGCGCACACCAACAGTTTTAATCCATTCGTCTACTTGCGCTTGCAGCGCATTCAAATCTTTTTCCATCAATGACCTCCAGCCATTTCACCGATTTGAATGTTCTGCTTCTTCAAAATTCCTCTCACGCGATAAGCATAGAAGGCAAGGTATGCAAAGCAAGCAACTCCCACGAAATACGAATACTGAATGCCTAACATTGCATCATCTGACAACGCACCTTGCGCCACAGAAACAAATCCACCGCCCATAATCATCATGATCAAGAGACTCGACCCTGTATTCGTTCTGCTTCCCAAACCTGCTATTCCCAAAGTGAAAATACACGGCCACAATGTGCTGCAGAACAATCCAACAGACATGAACGCAAATACGCTGATCATTCCAGTTGCGAAAATTCCTACCAACAAGGCTGCAATGCCCATGAGCGAATACATCAGCAATTGCTTAATCGGATTTCCTTCACTCATCTTATCAGCTGCAATTAACACAAGCACTAAACCCAAGTATGGATAAAAGTTAGATACCGGGTGACCAGCAATGGCATTCACCATAATGAAAATTCCAAAAGCAGCAAACGGAAGAATAATATTCAATTTGCTTTTCAACGATTGTGAAATGTTGAACGATCCTGCCGCACTGGTCCAACGTCCAATCATCAAACTAGCCCAGAACAAAGAAACAAACGGAGCAATAGCGCTCTC
>CAMCUG010000162.1 GCA_945878835.1 Chryseobacterium gleum
ATGACTTTGGGCGCTACCATGGATGAAAAACTCATTTATGAATTTGGAAAGGAAGTGGCACGTCAATGCAAGCGCATCGGTGTTCATATGAACTTCGCTCCTGTTGTTGATGTGAATTCAAACCCGAAGAACCCCGTTATTTCGAATCGCTCATTCGGTGAAAATGCCGATCGTGTTACCTCTTGCGGAATGGCTTACATGAAGGGAATGCAAGAGAACGGTGTGCTAGCCAACGCGAAACATTTTCCCGGACACGGAGATACCGATGTCGATTCGCACAAAGATCTTCCTGTTGTAAACAAGAATTATGCACAGCTGTCTTCCAATGAATTCAAGCCTTACAGAACCATGTTTGAAAACGGATTGGCAAGTGTAATGGTGGCGCATCTTTCTCTCCCCGAATTTGAAAAAGAAGCACATGTGCCAAGTACGCTTTCAAAAAACATCATCACTGGTTTACTTCGCGACAGTTTGAAGTTTGAAGGATTGGTGCTCACCGATGCCATGAACATGGAAGGCGTTGCGAAATATTTTCCAGCTGGAGAAGCCGATGTGCGCGCGCTTATTGCAGGAAACGACGTGGTGTTGTTCCCGCTGAATGTTCCGTTAGCCATTCAAAAAGTAAAAGAAGCCATTCAGCAAGGAAGAATAACGGAAGAGGAGATTACAGCAAAGGCTCTTAAAGTGTTGAAGGCAAAAGAACGAGTGGGAGCGAATAAGTTCAAGTCTATTCCAATCAAAGGAATTTCGAATGATTTGGATTTGCCATACGCCACAGCATTGCGCCGACGATGCATTGAAAGTTCAATCACTGTTATTTCGGAAAGTAAAATTCCATACGAAGATTCAGATAAATGGCAGAAGCCCTTGGGAATTGTGGTTATAGGTGACGGTGCGAATTGTTCGTTTGCAAAGAGCATGGATCAATACAAAGCGGTTGAAATTCATTCGTTGGGAAAGGAATGCACAGATGCCGATATTCAAAGTGTAATTTCAAAATTGAAAACGAATTGTTCCGATGTGCTCGTCGCGTTTTTAGGCACAACGAACAAGGCCAATACGAACTTCGGGATTACAACTAACGGAACTCATGCAGCCCATAAAATTGCGGAGCATTTCGCAACAACCGTTGTTATGTTCGCATGTCCATATGCCCTTGAAAAATCAGAGTGGAAAGGAATTAACGATTTCGTTGTCGCATATCAGCCCGATGATTTAACGCAACAAGTAACCGCAGATGCCATTTGTGGTATCATTCCCTTTCAAGGCAAATTACCAGTTTCGATTGGAAACAGATTCAAAGAGGGACAAGGAAAAGTTTTTCAAACGGCAGGAAGAATGCGCTATTTGAAACCTTCTCAAACGGGATGGTTCAATTTCGTTTCGAATAGTTCGCAAACAAATAGCAATGCTAGTGTTTATGTGGAAGACATGATGGCGAATGCACCCACTGAAGTGGAGGGAACTGAATTGAATTTGTTTTCCAAAGTAGATGACATCGTGAAGGAAGGGATCGATCAAGGCGCATACCCCGGTTGCCGTGTCTTAATCGCGAAAGATGGCGTTATTCTTTACAACAAGAGTTTTGGATACCTAGACAAGGCGAAGACGCAGAAAGTGGCTGAAAACTCGATTTACGACCTTGCTTCGGTGACAAAGATGCTTTCGACTACCATGGCATTGATGAAATTGGTAGATGAAGGGAAGATAGATGTGGAAAAAAACATTGGCGATTACATCGATTTTCCTGAAGGTCATCCGCATGCGAAAATGCAATTGAAACGCATGCTTTCGCACACTGCCGGACTTCCAGCTTGGAAAGACTTCACCAACTTAACGGTGAACGGAGCTGAATGGGATGGCAATTGTTTGTCGAAGGAGCACACCGACAAATGCAGCAATCCGGTCTGCGCAGATATGTGGACCACCAAGGAAATGTCGGATTCGATTTACAAGGAAATTTTAGAATTGAAGTTGAATCCCGATCAAGGTTATTTGTACAGTGACTTGGGCTACTATTATTACAAAAAAATGATACAGAAAATCACAGGAATGCCACTTGATTTTTATGTTTCTGAAACGTTCTACAAGCCTATGGGACTGCGTTCTATGGGGTACAATCCAACAAAGAATTGGCCGGTTAAAATGATTGCTGAAACGGAAACGGATTCGAAGTGGAGACGACAAGCCGTTCGCGGATACGTGCACGATCAAGGAGCAGCGCTAATGGGAGGTGTAGGAGGACACGCAGGTCTGTTCGGTAATGCGAACGATTGCGCTGCATTGATGCAATTGTGTTTGAATGACGGGCGCTTCGGCACGAACGAATTCTTTCACCACGAAACAATGGATTTGTTTACCGCACGTCATTTTAAAGACAACCGAAGAGGCCTCGGTTTCGATAAACCAGGTTTTACAAATTGGAGCGGTGCAACAGGACCATCGGCTAGCGACGAGAGTTTTGGACATTCTGGTTTTACAGGTACATTGTGTTGGGCAGACCCTGCTAATGGAACGGTCTTCGTTTTCTTAAGCAATCGGAACTGCCCAAGTTCTGATAATTGGAAGATTAACGACTTACGTATTCGCCCACGAATACAAGAGGAAATTTACAAGCTGTTTCCTATTAAACCTTAGTACTTTTGTAACAGAGTTCTGCTCTTTTGTACTATGGAAAAAAAATTGAAAATAGGTATTGTGTGCTACCCAACTTTTGGGGGTAGCGGTGTGGTGGCAACCGAGCTGGGGAAAGCACTTGCAGAGAAGGGACATGAAATTCATTTCATTACTTATTCGCAACCGGTTAGATTGGGTTCTCTTAGAAAAAATGTGCGCTACCACGAAGTTAACGTAAGCGACTATCCGTTGTTTTTATACCCGCCTTACGAGCTTGTTTTAGCGAGTAAAATGGTAGATGTTGCGAAGCACGAAGGACTTGATCTTCTGCATGTGCATTACGCCATTCCGCATGCAAGTGCCGCCTATATGGCCAAACAAATATTGAGAAGAGAAGGGATTAATCTACCGGTAATAACCACCCTTCACGGAACAGACATAACGCTTTTAGGAAGAGATGCTTCGTTCGAGCCTGTAATCTCTTTTGCCATCAATGAAAGCGATGCTGTAACTGCTGTTTCGCAAAGTTTGAGAACAGACACATACAAGCTTTTTGGAATTAATATCGACATTGAAGTCATACCGAATTTCTTGAATCCAACCCCCATAAACGAAGAAGTTGTTCAGGAAATTCGAGACGAATACGCGCCCAATGGAACACCAATGCTTATTCACATTTCTAATTTCCGCCCAGTAAAACGTGTGATGGACGTTATGGAAATATACAAGCGCGTGAATGAATTGAAATCTTCCATTTTAATTATGGTAGGCGACGGTCCTGATCGTTCAAAAGCAGAACAATTCGCGCGTGATAATCAATTGAACGATGTTGTTTTTGTTGGAAATGTAAAGAATCCGATGGAACTTCTTTCAGCGGCAGATGTGATGCTCCTTCCCTCCGAATCAGAAAGTTTTGGATTAGCAGCATTGGAAGCCATGGCAAGCGGTGTGCCAGTTGTGTCGAGCAATGCAGGTGGTTTGCCTGAGTTGAACAGACACGGTGTATCGGGACTCATGAGCAACGTGGGAGATGTTGATGAAATGGCGAAACAAGTTTTTTATCTCATTGAAAAAGAAGAACGATTATTGAAATTTAAAGATCAAGCAAGAGAAAGAGCGAATGCATTTTCACTAGAAGCAGTGCTTCCGTTGTATGAGAATCTGTATGACAAAGTGTTTAATTCATGAACAAGACAGCTCCTCAATTTATAGGAAAGCGCATTCAAGTCATGCGCGAAAAAGAGCAGTTAACCATAACTATTTCTCAGAGTGTAGAACGCTGGCAGGAAGCATTGCTTTACGCATGGTTGATGGCCTGGAC
>CAMCUG010000163.1 GCA_945878835.1 Chryseobacterium gleum
ACTGGTACTTACTCTATCTGTGCGAAGATGTTGAAGCGCGGTGGATGTGACTACGGTCCAGGTCCATATACATTGTGTCAGTACTTCAAGGCAACTTGGGCTGGTGCAGCTGGAACTAGCTACACATTCACATACACTGGCGTATCAGGTCCTGCTAGTGGTAACGTTTATACTCGCACTCAAAACTCAGACATCTGTGTGTTGAGCGGCGTATTGCCAACTTTACCATACGGATCTACGTACAACGTGTTGATTTCGAATACATACACCTTAAATAACGGTGCCGGTGTTGCAGAAATTATCACAGTCCCTGGATTAGCTCCTTGCTCAATGAGCACAGCTACTCAGCCAGCTACTGCTCTCCGTGTTTCCAACCAATGTGCTGCTGGTCCGCGTTTCCGTGGTGCTATCGTAGCTTCATTGCCATGGGTATGTGGATCAACGAACTGGCGTTGGGAATTCACTGAGTTAGACACTCAAGGACAACCAGTAGGTCTTCCTATTACTGTAAACAGAGGCGCTGCTTCTAACTACATTAACTTGGGTACTGTATTGCAATTACAATACGGTAAGACATACTCAGTGCGTACTGCTCCAATTCTATCATACACTGGATCTGACTACCAATGGGGTGCTTCAGTTTGTATGAGTATTATTGGTACTGCAGGTATGGTTACTGACGGAGGTCAAGCTAATCAACAAGTGGTAAGAATGGAAACAGCGAATGATGTAAACATGAGCTTGTATCCAAACCCAACACACGGTACAGATGTGAACATTAACCTTTCTGGTGTTGAATCAGACAACGTACAAATTCGCGTAGTAGATGCTATGGGTCGTCAAGTATGGAGCAACCGTTACTCAGTGAACGGTGTGTTAAATACTAACATCACCTTCGAGCGTCCACTTGCAAATGGTTTATACTTTGTTGAAGCGATCTTCAACGGTGAAGTTCAAACACAACGCATGATGGTTCAAAAATAATCTTAAGACTATGTCTTGAAATTAGCTTAAACCAATAAGCTGAAAAGGCCTCCTTCGAAAGAAGGGGGCCTTTTTGTTTTAGGCAACTAACTGTTTATTTTACGTCTCAAATATGCCTTATCTAGCATTTGTATGTCAAAAAGTTTACTCCCCTGTATTGCTTTGATTTTTGCCTTCAATGCGTTGTGCGCGCAGGTTTTTGCAGATGTAACAGAAAGTCAGGGAATTGCCGCATTGAATGCATCTACCATGTACGGAACAGGTTCGAGTTTTTTCGATGTGAATGAAGACGGATGGGACGATCTCACCATTTGCATAGCTGGAGGATCAACGAGATTGTATATGAACAATCAAGGCGTATTTCAGCTTCATGCTGCTTTTGAAAATATTTACGATGCTAAAACGTGTCTTTGGGGAGATTACGATGAAGATGGTGACAACGATCTATTCATCATTAAGAGAGATGGACCATCGCAATTGTTTGTTCAAACAGACAGTCTCGTTTTTGTAAATCAAACTTCATCGTTGAATTTTCCTTTTTATGCAGCAAATAATTCCTTCGGAGCAGCGCTTGGAGATTACAATCGAGATAGCTTTTTGGATTTATACATTGCCAATTACAGCACAGCAGCGGTTGGCGGGATAAAAAGTACTTTTTTAACGAATAATCAAAATGGAGGTTTTTCCCATTCGCTACACGGGTACAATAGAAATCATTTCCAGCCTGCGTTTATTGATTTATCTCGCGATCGCTATCAAGACATTTTTATCCTCAACGATTTTAGAACAGGCTCTGAATTGTACACACAAGATATTCCAGGTGTTTTCACCGATCAGACACCCGGTGGCTCTTTTGGCCTCAGTGGGGCATTGTATTTAGACGCCATGTCTAACTCGTGGTGTGACTATGACAACGATGCAGATCTTGACATATACATTGCAAACACTCCGAATTATGGAAATTTTTTGTTTCAGAATAACGGATTGAATAGTTTTTCAAACGTGGCTGCCGCAGCGGGTGCAGACTTGTTTAAGTGGTCGTGGAGTGCCCTTTGGTTCGATCTAGAAAACGATGGGTGGAACGATTTAATCGTCGATGAGCGCCATATAAACCTTCTTTACACAAGCCTATTTGGAAATCATGTTTTGAGAAACAATCAAGGTGTGTTTTCAATCGATAACACAACAGGTATTTCAGGATTGCCGTATGGGTATTTCACCTCTTCGAAAGGAGATTTTAATAATGACGGATTGTACGATTTGTATTTGGGTGCTGAAATGGGTTTTCAATCGAGAGTTTTTCAGAACAATACGGTTACCGAAAATAACTATGTGAAATGCCGATTGAAAGGAAGATTGAGTAATCACAACGGTGTCGGCACTTACATTGATTATTATTTAAATGGAGAGCATCGCATTCACTACACGCAATTGGGTGAAAATTACCTTTGTCAGAATTCGCAGAATTATATTTTTGGCATTGGCGCAAATACGCAAATAGATTCATTGAAGCTTTCTTGGATAAGTGGGGTAGTGGATACCTATTACAATATTCCCGCGAATACAACGCATGTTTTTGTTGAAGGAGAAACACGGCCTGTTATTGTTGCATCTAAGGCCATGTTGTGTCCAAATGGAAACGACAGCTTGCAATTGAGTATTTCAGGATGGCCCAATCATATGTGGAACAATGGTTCAACAGCTGAAAGTATTTGGGTCACAACACCTGGAATATACTCGGTTACCGTTGGTACAGGATACGGACACACGTTGCAGCTGAATTACGACGTTCAAATGGGCTCGTTAGACAATTTCGTAACTTCAAGTATGCCAGTGATGTGCGCAGGAGATAGCACGGGTTCAATAGATGTGACTAATATAATTACGGGTGCGACGGTATTTGCGTTGAACGATATTCCTTCCGGTAATTACAATGCACCGATTGCGCTGTTTGAAGGCTGCGTAGTTGATCAAAATGTTTTTATTGAAGAGCCCTTGCCGTTTTATGTAACGGTAGATTCTGTTATGAATACTTGCTTCGGACAGGCTAATGGAACTGCCGTGGTGCATGCTTTTGGTGGAGTAGGGCCCTATTCATTATTCGACGATTTAGGAGCCTTGCATTTTAACGATTTGCCGGCGGGTTTTTATTCTGATTCTATTTCAGATGCCAATGGTTGTCTTTCAACATACAGTTTTACTGTTGCTGAAATTCCGCCAGCGGTGATTGAGATAACATCACCTTCGTGGGTCTGTGAGAATGAGATGCTAACTTTTGAAGCAACCGTTTCAGGAGTTGGCTCTAATTATTTTTGGGATGTGTTGAGTCCAGGAGCATTGCTAGGAGCCGGAAGCTATATAACTGCAGTGGTTGATTCCTCCCAATGTGTGACCACTTTAAATATTCTTATTGAAGAAATTCCATCACCAACAATTACGGCAAATGTTTTAGCAGAAAGTGTATTGGGGAGTGGAAGTATTTCGCTCGATGTAGTTGGAAATTACCCTCCGTATACCGCCACTTGGCAATCGGGATTTGTGGGTTTGAATTACACAGGACTGGCTCAAGGAAATTACAACGTCTCCATTTCAGATTCTCTCGGATGCACCGTGGATACCATATTCACTGTCTTGTTTAATTTTGTTGAAGAGGCAAGCTCTTCCAATGAATTTATTATCGATTGGAAATCGGGACAATTGAGATACGTTGGAACTGAGCGCTTATCTGATGTAGAAATATTCAACAGTACAGGTCAATTGTTGTTGTCGAAGCCAACATGGGGAAAGGACGAAATTGTACAACTCACAATGTCGCCGCAAATCATTTTTATATCCTCTTCAAAAGGAAGTTTTAGGTCAAAGGTAATATTGAGATAACAAATAGGCAACCTTCATCTTGCCTTGCGTCTTTCATATACCTTAACTAAAACTTA
>CAMCUG010000164.1 GCA_945878835.1 Chryseobacterium gleum
GGATCAATGTTGGCCCAGAGGTCGTTTAAGTATATAAGAGTCGTTGTGCTGTATGGTAAATAAGAGTCGGCTCCAGTTCCCCTCCACATAAAAAAGAATCCTTGTTTTTGATGCATGATGTTTCCATCTATACCTGCACTTCTTCTTCCGTTCTTCCAGATTTTTCGGGTACGAAAAGAGATCCGTTCGCGGTCTTCGTACTCGCCGTTCAACCAACCCACACTGCGCAATACATTTCCACCTATAACCAAATCAATTCCGTTCTTCAAACGTTCTTTGTGACGAAACTGCAATCCACTTTGGTAAGGAATGCGATTCCCCGTCCACCAAGCCATAGATGCATCACGCGGTTTGTCGTAGGTGGTTCCAAATGTTGATACGAATGTTTCAGGGTCTTTTCCGGGATAGGCGGTGCGGACGTGAATAACTCCATTCAGTGCCGCGCTCCCGTATTGCACAGAAGACGCGCCTTTCACGACCTCAATCTGTTCTGCCAATTCAAGCGGAACGTAATTCCACTTAATGTCGTTGCGATCTGCGGTAATCAAGGGCTGATTATCTACGATCAGCAGCACGCGCGTTCCTGCTCCAAAGGCATAGCCACTTCCCCCGCGAATACTCGCTTGTCCGTCTATAATGGTCAATCCAGGCAAACGCTCAACGGCCTTCGCTAAATCGGGTGTGATGCGTTGAATGAGTTCGGTAGATTTAATAACATCGATACTAAGCGTTTGCAATTCGAGCGCTTGCAAGTACCGCGAAGAGCCAATAACAACGGTTCCGGTTGAAGAACTTTGCGTTTTCAAGAAGACGCTCACCCCACCGTCGTACATTTCATTTTTTACAGCCCATGTGCTATCGGCATGTCCAATGTGCTTAATCGTAATTGAATCACGGATATCGACTTTATTTAATCTGGAAGTTCCAGACAAATCGGTAACACCGATCGTAGCACCCTTCGAGAACACCATTGCACCAGGCAACGGCTCGCGAGAGGTCTCGTCGAAAATGCGAACTTTCAATGCCTGCGCAGAAAGCGAAGTCGCAATAATTGTTAAGAGAAGGATAAGGCGGAAGCGCATTTTTCAAATATAGCAAGATTCTTCGAAGGCGCGTTACAAGGTTCTACGAAAGGTCCTGAGGAAGGTCGCTACGCGAAGCGTCCTTGCAACGCACCTTCGTTAGACCTTCTGAAAGACCTTGTAAAACACCTTCGTAGACCTTCTGAAAGACCTTGTAAAACACCTTCGTAGACCTTCCGCAGGACCTTGTAAAACACCTTCGTTAGACCTTTGAGTTATTGCTCAAAAACGAAATACATATCTCATTAAACTCCACCGGCTTCTCAATATTCACCACATGACCGCTGTTGGGAACAACGATGAGTTCTGAGGAAGAGAATCGCATAGCGAGTTTTTTTATGGAAGGAAGAAACATGTGGTCTTCTGCGCCCATGACGTAGAGTGTCTTTGCGGGGGTTTCTTTTTTTCGGAAGGAAGAAAGGAGCGGATTCACTTGAGTAACCAATCCGAACCACTTTTTGAATTCGGTTTGCTCAAGTTTTTTCGCTTCTTGAATGAATAAGTTTCGCGCTTCAGAATTGCTTTTTTTCGGCATAATAATGAAGGCGAAAAGTCTGTAAAGAATGAGATAGGGAATCAGCGACTTGAAGGTTTGCCCAAATCGCATGAGAAATTGTCCGCGAAGATTGAGTTTCATGGTTGCCCCAGCTAAAATCATAGATTTAACTAAAGTAGTAGCCCGTTCGCTAATGTCACGAATGACAATGGTTCCCATGGAAATTCCAACGAAGTGGGTGCATTTGATTTTCAAATGTTCAAGCACTTCAATGACTTCGTTGCCTATTTCTTCGAAATTGTATTTTTCTTTTTTAAGCGGACGAACGTTTTTCGATTGTCCATGTCCGCGTAGATCAATGAGTAAAACGTTGAAGTGTTTTTGAAAGGCGCGAATTTGTTTGAACCAAATGGCGCTGCTTCCTCCAGCTCCGTGAATGAATGTTACCCATTCATTCGAGCTGTCGTGATTGAATATGGAGTAGTGAAGAATTTGTTCGTTGGAAGAATTGATCACGCCCCTAGAGATTGTGCTGCTTCTTTTCCAACCAACTCAAGTGCTGTGCGCACCATTCCGGCCACATCGTAACCACATTCTGCATACAATTGATCTTGTGTTCCGTGTTCTATGTATTGATCAGGAATTCCCAAACGCTTCACTTGTGAAGTGTAACCGTTATCGGCCATGAATTCAATCACAGCACTTCCCATTCCACCTTGAACACATCCGTCTTCAACAGTTACCACATGCTTGAATTTTCCGAACACTTCATGAAGCATTAATTCATCAATAGGTTTCGCGAAACGCATATCGTAATGTGCTGCTGAAATGCCTTGCTCTGCTAATGCTTCGCATGCCTTCACCGCGTAATTTCCGATTGGACCTATTGTTAAAATAGCAACGTCGTCTCCAGACTTTATCTTCCTTCCCGTTCCTACTTTAATTTCTTTCATAGGTGTTTTCCAGTCGGTCATAACACCGTTACCTCTCGGATAACGAATGCTGAACGGACCTTGATCTGGAAGCTGTCCGGTGAACATCAAATCGCGCAATTCACTTTCGTTCATGGGGCTTGAAACAACCATATGCGGAATACAGCGCATGTATGCTAAGTCGTATGCACCGTGGTGCGTAGGGCCATCGGCACCAACCAAACCTCCGCGATCTAAACAGAAAACGACATTTAATTTTTGAATGGCAACGTCGTGAATGACTTGGTCATAAGCACGCTGCATAAAGGTTGAATAAATATTACAGAAAGGCACCAATCCTTGTGTTGCCATTCCAGCAGAAAAAGTCACAGCGTGTTGCTCTGCAATTCCCACGTCGAAGGCACGCTTCGGCATGGCCTCCATCATTAACTTCAACGAACATCCACTTGGCATTGCCGGAGTCACACCAACAATCTTTTCGTTCTTCTCTGCTAATTCAATAATGGTATGTCCGAATACATCCTGGTACAAAGGCGGTTGAGGATTCTTCGGAACAACTTTTACAATTTCACCGGTTTCTTTGTTGAACAATCCGGGCGCATGCCACTTCGTTGGAGAGCCTGCCTCTGCTGGCGCGTAGCCCTTTCCTTTCTTTGTAACGCAGTGCAAAATTTTCGGGCCAGGAATGTCTTTTAAATCGCGCATCACCTTCACCATATAATCTACATCGTGCCCGTCAATTGGACCGAAGTATCTCCATTTCAACGATTCGAAATAATTGCTTTCTTTGATCAGAGTGCCTTTCAGCGCTTCAGAAATTTTATGTGCAATGTGTTGCGCATTCGGGCCGAATTTCGAAACCTTTCCCAACAACTGCCACACATCGTCTTTCACTTTATTGTAAGTGTGCGACGTGGTAATGTCTGTGAGGTATTCTTTCAGCGCACCTACGTTCGGGTCAATGCTCATGCAATTGTCGTTCAACACAACAAGCACGTTGCAATCTGCTGTAGATCCGTGGTTCAGACCTTCGAAGGCCAGGCCTGCGGTCATAGCGCCGTCGCCAATAACAGCAATGACCTGACGGTCTTTTTCTTCTTTTACTTTACTTGCAACAGCCATTCCGACTGCGGCAGAGATAGAAGTCGAACTGTGTCCAACTCCGAATGTATCATATTCGCTTTCGCTTCTTTTCGGGAATCCAGAAAGACCTTTGTAAATTCTATTTGTGTGGAAATTGTCTCGTCTTCCTGTAAGGATTTTGTGTCCGTATGCTTGGTGACCAACATCCCAAACCAATTGATCATAGGGTGTTTCGAACACGTAATGTAGGGCAACGGATAATTCAACTACTCCTAAGCTAGCTCCGAAGTGTCCGCCTTTTTCAGAAACAATGTCAACAA
>CAMCUG010000165.1 GCA_945878835.1 Chryseobacterium gleum
ATATGGTGTAGGTGAACCCATTCACTTGGGCAAAAGCACTCAAGTGTGGGATGTGAAAATTCGCGATCATGCTGGTAGTCTAATCGCGATTGCCCGCTTAACAGTAATGGTGAAATACGCGAAATGAGTATTATTCGACTTCGACTTCCGCAAGAAAATATAGAGAAGAACCTAGATGCAGCGCGTTCATTTGTTTTGAAAAGCGATTTTCGAGGCGAAATGAATCGGGACAGTTCCGATTCGGAGTATGCCGAATCAGTGGACCAAGGAGTTGAACTTTTGAAGCAAGATCAAGCAAAGAAAATTGTCTTGAGCAGAATCATTTCCTTCCCACATAAAGGATTGACAGTCGATTCAATCTTCACAGCGTTGAACGAAAAGTTCCCGAGCGCTGCAGTTTTTGCATTCACCGATGAGCACGAAGTGACATGGTTGGGAGCATCCCCAGAATTGCTTTTCCGGAAACGTGGAGAGGTTTACCAAACCATAAGTTTAGCGGGAACACGGAAGACTGGAAGTGAAGAAGCATGGGGCGAAAAGGAAATAGAAGAGCAAAGTTTTGTCACCGATTTCATTCAAAGAGAATTGGAAAATTTAGGTGCTGAAAAAATAGTTTTGGGTGATGTGAAGTCTCGCAGCGCAGGTTCGGTAGAGCATTTGTGCACGGAAATTCAATTCGAATACAATGGCGATTGGAAGGAAGTCATGAATACGCTTCACCCAACTCCTGCCGTCTGCGGAATGCCAAGGGAGCAAGCCAAGGGAATTGTTGCAGACTTGGAAACACACGATAGGGAGTACTATACGGGTCTCATTGGAATTGAACAGGGAGACAATGTCGACGTATATGTTATACTGCGTTGTTTGAAGTATAGCGAAGACCTACTTCATGTTTTTGTAGGAGCAGGAATTACAGATTCAAGTATCCCAGAATTGGAAGCACGCGAAACGCGTTGGAAAGCAGAATCGCTGACTGGCGTAATTTTTTAACATTTGAACGATTCATTCGTCGCGGTGTTTCTATCTTCGTGGCCCGCATGAAAATCTCTTCGAAAAAAGTTGTGTCAGAACTTATGGGCGCCTTGAAAGGCGCATCCATTGCTGATGTAATTATTACACCAGGTTCTCGAAATGCACCGTTCAGTATTTCGCTAGCGAACGATTCTTTTTTTCAATTGCACTCCATCGTCGATGAACGTTCTGCGGCGTTTTTCGCATTAGGCCTTTCACAACAATCAATGAAACCAACAGTGCTCATTTGCACAAGTGGAACAGCCTTGTTGAACTATGCCCCAGCCATTGCTGAGGCATATTATCAGCGCATTCCGTTGCTTGTGATTTCGGCCGATAGGCCAGATGAGTGGATCGATAGAGGAGAGGGACAGAGCATTCGCCAGAACAATGTCTTTCAAAATTATTCAGATTATTCAGCGTATTTGTTTGCTGATGAAAAAGAGGCTTCGATTCAGAATAGAGAAATAATTCAAAAGACTTTTCAATATTTGCTTTCGAACAACGGGCCCGTTCATTTGAATGTTCCGTTTCAAGAACCATTGTACGAATTAATCGATTGCGAAGAAATTCCTTCATTTCAATTTGAAACGAAAGAGAATGTGATTGATGTGTTGAAAGAAGTGGACGAAAGTCTTAAGATGATTCAGAAGGCCGAAAGAATCATGGTTCTTGTTGGGCAGCATGTTTATGAAGACTTCTCGAAGGAACTCGAACAATTCAATCTATTGCAACAAGTCGTTGTTCTTACTGAAACGCACGCTAATGTGAGCATTGAAAACGCGTTTACTTGCATCGATCGTATGATAATGGGACTGGACGGAAACGCCCAGCAGGACTTGGCTCCAGATGTGTTGATTACAATTGGAACCAATATCATTTCAAGAAAAATCAAAGCGGTTTTAAGAAAATCAAAGCCAAAGCATATTCAAGTGGGGTTGAATGAAAAGAAGATGGACACATTTGATTGTCTTGAACTTCAATGCAATCTTACTCCACAAGAGTTTTTCAATTCATTGAAAGAGATTGAAAGTAAATCTGAGTGGAAGAACAACTTACTTTCCATTCAACAAAATCAAATCAAACAAGTGGAAGCTTGGTTGCCCAGTGCTCCGTTTTCCGACTTAACTGTTTTTTATTCTTTGTTGAAATTTATTCCAAATGGAACGGACATTCAAATGGGAAACAGTTCAGTGGTGCGATACATTCAGCTTATCAATCAGAATAAAAACCTAACTTATTTCGGAAACAGGGGTGTTGCGGGAATAGACGGTTCTACAAGCACGGCCATTGGCGCTGCTTGGAAAACCAAGAAACCCACGTTGCTCATTTCCGGAGACCTTTCCTTTCACTACGACAGCAATGCTTTCTGGAACAATTACCTTTCAAGTGAATTGAAAGTGATTGTGATAAACAACGGCGGTGGTGGTATTTTTCGAATCATTGACGGATCGAAAGACACCGAACATCTTGAACAGTTTTTTGAAACATCACACAGCAGCAAGTCCGTCAAAGGCATTGCAGATTTATACAGCCTGAATTATTTCAGCGCAGCGAACAACGACGAACTGAATCAGGTACTACCTTTGTTTTTCAATCAGAATAATGTTTCTGTGTTGGAAATATTCACACCAAAAGAAGATAATCCGAAGGCATTGGACGCCTTCTTTCAACATACACAAAAGATATGAGTGCACTGTGGACGGCCATAAAAGATTACGAGGACATTCGATTTGAATTCTTCGAGGGAATTGCTAAAATCACGATTAACAGACCGCAGGTTTACAATGCGTTCAGACCACAAACGAATGTGGAAATGATTGACGCCATGGACATTTGTCGCGAACGTCAGGACATTGCTGTTGTGGTATTAACAGGAGAAGGTGATAAGGCGTTTTGTAGCGGTGGCGATCAGAACGTGAAAGGTGTTGGCGGATATGTTGACGAGCGTGGCGTTCCGCGTTTGAATGTGTTGGATTTACACAAGCGCATTCGCGAGCTACCTAAGCCCGTGATTGCGATGGTGAATGGTTATGCCATTGGTGGAGGACACGTTTTACACGTGGTGTGCGATTTAACCATTGCTTCAGATAACGCACGTTTCGGGCAAACAGGTCCGAAGGTGGGAAGTTTCGATGCTGGATTTGGATCTAGTTACTTAGCAAGACACGTAGGTCAAAAGAAGGCGCGTGAAATTTGGTTTTTGTGTGAACAGTACACTGCCGCAGAAGCAGAAGCTATGGGCATGGTGAATAAGGTGGTGAAGTTGGAAGAGCTAGAGGCAACAACCATTCAATGGTGCAAGACCATTATGAAAAGAAGTCCGTTGGCTATTCGCATGATTAAACGCGGATTGAACGCCGAGCTTGACGGTCAGCGCGGATTGATGGAATTCGCCGGAGACGCAACATTACTTTATTATTTGACTGAAGAAGCACAAGAAGGAAAGAGAGCTTTTCTTGAAAAACGCGATCCCGATTTTCAACAATTTCCGAAGTTTCCATAATGGTGAAACATTGGATTACCGCCATGCGCCTGCGCACGCTTCCTTTAGCGGCAGCAGGGATCTTGGCAGGCAGTGCGGGATTGAAGGCTGAAATTTATTCGTCTTCGATTTTTGTATTTGCTCTATTAACCGCCTTGGCTCTGCAAATATTTTCAAATTTAGCAAACGATTACGGCGACTTTCAAAACGGAGCAGATGGCAAAGATCGTGTGGGCCCAGCGCGCATGGTTCAAAGTGGAAATATTTCCGCAGAACAAATGAAACGCGGACTCTATGTTGCTGGTGCCATTGCATTCGCTTTGGGCGTTCTATTGTTAAATGAAGTTTTTGTGGTGAAGAAAAACTGGCTCGGATTCGGGCTTTATTTGGGTGTTGGAATCTCCGCT
>CAMCUG010000166.1 GCA_945878835.1 Chryseobacterium gleum
GGAAGTACACAACAATTTCAAGAGTTCGATCAAGTGTTTATTCAGCTCACAGATAAACGAAACAAGATTATCGCGGGAGATTTTACCTTGCCTTTGCGTACGCATTATTTCATGAAGTATACAAAGAGAGGATTGGGTCTCTTCGTTCAAAACACCAGTGAAATTAAGTCACAAGGCATTTTGAAAAGTGAAGCTTCCGTTTCTATTTCGAAGGGTAAATTTAATCGTCAAAGTATTCTTGGCATAGAAGGAAGTCAAGGTCCATACCGTTTACAAGGTGCCCAAGGCGAGTCTTACATCACTGTTTTAGGTGGAACGGAAAACGTTTACATCGATGGAAAAAAATTGATTCGCGGACAAGACCAAGATTATCTCATCGATTACAATTCAGCAGAAATTGTTTTCACCCCAAGAAATAGAATTACGAAAGACAAACGCATTGTTGTCGAATTTCAATACAGCGACCGTCAATATGCACGTCCGTTAATCACAACCGATTTCGAATACACAACGAAGAAGGGAACAACCTACGTCCAGTTTTTTCAAGAAATGGACGCTAAGAATCAACCCTTACTTCAGACGCTTACTGCAGAAGATCGTGTTACACTTATGCAAGCTGGCGATGCGTTTTCAAGCACGAACATCAGCGGAATAGACAGTGTAGGATTCCTTTCGGATCGGGTGATGTACGCGTTAATAGACACACTCACATACACAAATATTTTGGTTTACTCCATCAATTCGAACATTGCTTTTTACACCGCGAATTTTACGTTTGTTGGAAATGGGAATGGCGATTATGTTGAGAATGGTTTTTCATCGTATGGAAAAGTTTTCAAATGGGTAGCTCCTGTAGATGGTGTGAAGCAAGGAAACTACGACCCCATTCAACGATTGACCGCCCCGAAGAAACAGCGCATGGTTGTAGCAGGACACACCGCGAATTGGGGAAAAGAAACGAATTATTGGAGCATGAATGTGGAAGGAGCATACACCGATTTCGATGCCAATACGTTTTCAAGTTTGAACGATCAAAACAACAAAGGTTTTGCGCTGAAAGCGAATTTGAAAGAGAAGATTGCAGGAAGGAAGGAAGGGAAAGTTTTTCTGTGGGAAATAAATACAGAGAACTTGTCTTCAGCATTCAATCGAATTGAACGCTTTCGCGAAGTGGAATTTGAACGCAATTGGAATACGCGAACATTGTTGCGCTACGGCGAAAGCGAATGGTTGTCTGAAGCCAAAGTTATTCGCGAATTCTCGCAAGGAAAATTTATTTCTTTAAGCGGTGCGCATTATGAAATTGGTTCAGTCTATGACGGAAATAAAATGAAATTTTTAGTGAACGCAAATCTTTCGCAACGGACCAAGCTTCAGATAGATGCTTCTGCGTTAGAGACGAACGGAGCAGTAAGTTCTTCGTTCATTCGTCAAAAGGCCCATCTATACAGGGAAGGCGATCGTTTTACTTTTGGAGTTCGCGACGAGCAAGAACAGAACACGTTTGCAGTTCCGCAACAGTCTTATAAATTTTTCGATGGAGAAGCCTACTTCCGATCTACAGATACTACTCATCGTGCGTTCAAACTATTTGTTCGAAACAGAAAAGATTATGCTTTTATAGTGAATGAAGTCACGCCTATTTCTAGGGCAAACAACTACGGAGTTGAATTTCGAAATACAACAAAGGGTGGAAGTTATTTCGCAATTACAGCTAGCAACAGACAATTGGTTTCGTTGAATAGTTTAGCCCTTATAAAACCACTGAGTAGTTTGCTCGGTCGAACAGAATTTCGTACCCCACAAAACAAATGGGCACAGCTGAATTTGTTTTATGAAACGTCAAGCGGGTTGGAAGCAAAGCAAGCTTTTATTTATGCTGAAGTCCCTGCTGGACAAGGCGTGTATGTTTGGAACGACTACAATGACAACGGCATCAAGGAACTTTCTGAATTTGAAGTCGCTGCGTTTGCGTATGAAGCGAATTACGTGCGTCTGCCCGTTCAGACAACCGATTATCAGAGCGTTTACACAACGGCATTTACTTCTTCGTTGAATTTGAATCCACGACAATGGAAGAATAAAAATTCGAATCTGTACAATGCTATGAAAGTGTGGAGCACACAGTTGATGAGTCGTGCAGAGCGGAAATCTACCTTCGGAGGAATCGAGCATATTTCACCGCTGTATACCAATGAAGATTATTTGGTTTCTGCCGGAAATGTTTTTCGTGGAACACTTTTTTACCGCAAGTCTGACCCGAATTTCAGCGCCGATCTTACCTCGCAAAAGGTTATGAATAAAGCGTTTTTGTTATCCGGATTTGAAACGCGCGTGGAGCAGTCCTTCACAATTAATTTCAGAAAGGCAATTGAATCAAGCGTTCAATTTTTACTTCAAGGTACTTCCGGAAACAAACAAACCTCTTCCGATTTTTTGGCGATGCGAAACTTTTCTTCCACCTATATCACTGCAACTCCCTCGTTCGCGTTTCAACCTACCAACAACAAACGATATTCTGTTTTAGGGGAATACGCAATCAGAAAAGGAAACGCGAGCGAATCGTCTTTCCACGCGCAAAGTATTTCTTTGGGCGCAGACGCGCAAGTAGAAGCGAAGAATGGACAATTATTCAAGAGCGAGTTCAAATACATTCGCATTCAATTCGAAGGCGATGCAACGGGACCCGTTGTGTATGACGCGCTGGGCGGATTGCAAGCAGGAAACAATCTTACATTGGCTTGCGCCTGGCGGAAAACAATCAATCAGAATTTACAACTTTCATTGAATTACAACGGAAGGAAAAGCGATGGACGCGATATCGTTCACGCTGGAAATATGAGCGTACGCTTGTTGTTTAACTAAACCACATCATAATTTCTTCCAACTGCGCAGCATCCACATCGAGCTTATTCTTCTTGCGGTATTGATTCAAGTTTTGGTGCAATGCGGTTGGCTTGGTTTCCTTCAATTTATCCAATGAAAGAAATCCCATGCTCACGATTGCTTCTATCCAATGTGCTTGAATTCCTTTTGCCTCAAAGGACGCAACATCTGGACCTTCTTGTTTTTTCTCTGGACGCATTTGCGGGAAGAACAACACCTCTTGAATGCTTTCGTTGTTGGTCATCATCATCACCAAGCGATCTACGCCAATGCCCATTCCAGATGTAGGCGGCATTCCGTATTCCAATGAACGCAAGAAATCGTAGTCAATGAACATCGCCTCATCGTCGCCGCGTTCCATCAAGCTCGCTTGCTCTTCGAAGCGCTCGCGTTGATCAATAGGATCGTTCAACTCTGAATAAGCGTTCGCCAATTCTTTTCCGTTCACCATTAATTCGAAACGCTCGGTAAGTTCTGGGTTTTCGCGGTGACGTTTGCACAACGGCGACATCTCAACCGGATAATCTGTAATGAATGTCGGTTGAATGTAGTGCTTCTCGCACATCTCACCGAACAAGGTATCTATGAGTTTTCCTTTTCCTAAATGTTCTCCTGCATCTAACCCCAATTCCAAACACTTTGCACGAAGCTCGTCTTCAGACTTTCCGGTAATATCGAAACCAGTATACTCCTTAATCGCTTCGGTCATGGTAACGCGCGCGAATGGAGCTTTAAAGCTTAATGTTTTTTCTCCGAACTGAACTTCAGTTTGTCCGAGCGCTTCCATGGCCACATGCTCCAACATTTGCTCGGTGAAATTCATCATCCAGTTGTAGTCTTTGTAGGCTACATAAATTTCCATCACCGTAAATTCTGGATTATGGGTACGATCCATTCCTTCGTTGCGGAAGTTTCTAGAGAATTCATACACCCCGTCGAATCCGCCTACAATTAAGCGTTTCAAATACAACTCATTCGCAATGCGCAAATACATGGGAATGTCGAGCGAGTTG
>CAMCUG010000167.1 GCA_945878835.1 Chryseobacterium gleum
CCAGTTAATATTATAAATGGACAAACCGGTATTGAGGCTATTGATAAAGGAGTTTCCGAATTTTACCGAACTGGTTATCTACACAATCACATGCGTATGTATATAGCATCGTGTGCAACCAATCTAGGGAGATGTGCATGGATTCAACCGGCACAATGGATGTATTATCATTTGTTAGACGCCGATTGGGCGAGCAATGCTTTGAGTTGGCAATGGGTGTGCGGGGCGAAGAGTAACAAACTCTATTTCGCGAATCAGGAGAATGTCAATAAGTATTGCAACACGAATCAGACAAATACTTTTCTAGATTTCTCTTGTGAAGAAATTGAGACATTGGGAATTCCTGATGAATTAAGAGAGTTGGAAACTTTTCAACTGAAAACGGAACTTCCGAAAACGTCATTTCCAGACTTGCAAAATGGAGAGACTTGCTTCATCTATAATTTTTATAATTTAGATCCTCAGTGGAGAAAAGAAGAAGAAGGCATTCGTGTTCTATTACTAGAGCCATCGGTGTTTGAAAAGTATCCTGTTTCCGAAAAGAGTGTTCAGTTTTGCATTGACTTAGCGAAAGAAAATATTCCCAACATTCAAATCTATGTGGGGGAGTTTGCGGATTTACAAAGAGTTGCCGACGTGAAATTCATTTTCAAGGAGCATCCGCTAAATAAGTATGAGGGAATTCAAGATGAACGAGATTGGATTTCGAATGTGAAGGGGGAATACTCTTCGTTCTTTTCGTTTTGGAAAAAAGTAAAGAAAGAAATACAATGAAGAAAGCGAACCTACCCACCAAAATATGTGTAGTCTGTGGATTACCTTATACTTGGAGAAAGAAGTGGGAGAAGAATTGGGAAGAGGTGAAGTATTGCAGTGAGCGTTGCAGAAGGTCGAAAGGCAAAACGTAGAGACCTCGTAATTCGGCACATTAAACTTCGTTTAGCTGCTTCGCATGTTGTTCTACTTGATGCTCGTTGAAATTGTCCCAACGCGGAGCTTCTTCACTTTTTTCGTGCAGGAATGATTTCAAGTACTCGCTGTTGTCGTTGTGTATTTCATGAAGCAACTGAAGAATTTGGAAAAAGAACTCATCCAATCGATTTGAATTGTTCAATGAATCTCTCTTATCTAGAGGGATTTGAAACACATTCATCATTTCGTTTTTCTCGTCTTCATTCATTTCGGATTTAAAACCTTGCGCAAGCGTTTTGAAAACGAGGTTGTTCCAAATGGCGTTGTTCGAAGCCCATTCAACTTCATCTACAAGCTGCGCATGCTCGGAAATTAAAACGATAGCGTGCAATACTTCTGGAAGATAGTCGGTAGGAAATTCATCGAAACTTCGGAATTCATATCCGCTTTGATATAATTTTTCTCTATTGAAGTCGAGTCCAACATCGGAAAGCAATTCATAACTCAGTTCAGATTCTATGCGGTCTCTCCACCAAATGTTTTCTTCTTTTTTGAATGTCAAGAGTTTTCGAAACTCATCAACAGGGTACGTGAGAACTTTGCCTTTTGGCATTGACTTGTGGTAGATGCCAACGCCAGTATATCTCGACATTGCATTGCGCATGGATCCGCCCGCGAATTTTTCTTCCATTCCGAACTTCTCGCTGATAACTGACATAATATCAGGGCTTCCGAGTGTTGCAATGAACAGGGGTTCGAACCACTGTAACAAATAAATGGCTTTGTGGTGTGCAAGGTCGAATGCTGCGTAATCAATAATTCGACTGTCTTCAGTTAATGTGGGAAGGGTAATGTGAAAATGAAATGTGCCGTTGTTGAAGAGCACCAGGTTTCTTTGATTCGACATGAACATGTTTATGCCGATGTTGTATTCTGGATAAGTTAAATTTCCTGGAAGAATTTTTGCTTCGTTTAATTTTTCAAGGAAAAGTTTTTTCGTTGCTTTTAATTCGTTGAAGGAATCTTGAATTGTCCTATTCTCGTAGTATTTCGTAACGAATTCAATGGTGTCTCCGTCGAAAATAATAGATCCCATGGGATTGTTCTTTTGAGTGAGCATACTTTGAATTTGATGCGGTTGTTTTTCGAGGAATAATTCAATAATAGATTTTCCTGAATAATCGGGATTGTCTTTGAGTGGGGGTGCCGATTGTATAGTCTTATGTTGAAAATGAACGTCGAGTTTTTCTAGGGAATGACTGTTCATCATTTGGCTAACGAGGTAGTTCTTTCCAGAGTTAAAGGCAAGTGATAAGACCTTTTCCAAAGAGCCTTTTTTGTAACATTTTAGATAGTTAAGACTATAACGCTCTCGCCCCATTTTTTCTTGAATGAACTGTCCGGAAACAAGAAGCGATTCTTCGAATTGCAAGTATGTTTCGTTTTCTAACCCAATGCCCCAGAAATGTTTTTTGATTGGGTTATTTTTCATTCTTATTTGATCTTATTGATAATTTAAAATTCTTTAATTTTCTGTTGAAAGGTGAAGAGAATTGTTCGTCCATTATTCGTGGTAGTATAACACGAATGACGAATAGCGACTGTGGTTCCACCAGTCTCTCCTTTTGCGTGCAAAATAGTTGTAGTTCAACTTCCCTGCTTGTGATTGCAAAGGGAATAGAACTTCTCCATTTTCACGAAACGCTTTTTTCTTTTCAGTTTCGGGAACAATTGGAACGATGTGTCCAGATAGCCCAATCGTTTTTCTCTTCGCGCATATCATTCCAATTCCACCTTCTTCAGTGACTCTTTTTTGAATTTCAGTGAGGCTTTCAATTTTCTTCCATCCAAAGCAATCGCCCCAAATCATAAACCAATCGTGAATCGCACTTGAATAAATTGGCTCCACTGTTTTATTGAAAATTGCCTTGACATCTTCACCATTCTGGAGTTTTTCAATTGATTTATCGGTCCACCACACTGTTGGAAGATAAACTTTTGCGAAATAACAATAATCGTAAGAATAAACATTGCAATACGTGTCTTCTGGAGTGCGCTGGTAGCGAAGACTATTCTTCACGTCTAGCTTTCTAATTATACGATGAAGACTCCTTTTCTTTGATTCGATACTTCTTAAATTTCGATGGGGAATAGTTTCATCTGACATCGGATGAAATTTCGCCCGCGTAGAATCTAGAGTAGACTGTTTACTTGGCAATAACTCGGCTGGTTTTATAGCCATGACCTCCGAGACAACTTCCAATTTTGAAACTATGCTTTTAGTTTCTTTAACTTCTTTCATCAGGTTAGTTTTCGCGAAAATACAATAAATAGGGTAAGAGAAGTTAAGAAGAGGGAAGATAAGCTAAGAGAGGTGAAGAATGTTGCAGAGCAACTAATGTGAAAGCACGAATGTCTTCGACGAATGCCCTTTGGACGACCGTCTTTGACGTTTATTCAACAACGTAGTTCCAATTACGCAGTTTGAATTATGAATTATGAAATAGGAATCACGAAGTTCCAATTACGAAGTAGGAATAAAATCTTCGATTTTCCAATAACAAATTTCCTACTCTTCCATCAAACGCTTCGCAGCAGCAATAATATTCTTCGACTTCAATCCGTATTTCTCCATCAGTTGATTTGGCGTTCCGCTTTCGCCGAAGCTGTCGTTCACGCCAATGAATTCCATAAGAGAAGGAGCTTCTTTCGCTAATACTTGCGCAACCAAACTTCCTAAACCACCATTGATCATGTGTTCTTCGCATGTGATAACCTTTCCGGTTTTCATTGCGCTGCGAACTATTGCTTCTGTATCTAATGGCTTAATGGTGTGAATGTTAATCAAGTCAACCGATATTCCTTCCGCTTCTAATTCGCGAGCAGCTTCAACAGCTTCCCAAACAAGATGTCCGGTTGCTATGATTGTCAGGTCGTTTCCTTCGTG
>CAMCUG010000168.1 GCA_945878835.1 Chryseobacterium gleum
GTTCACGGATGGAGTTTCATTGGTGGAAAAGGCGGCGATGTGAAGCAAGACAATTTGGAATTCACGCGTGTATACGGCATGTTGAAAAAGCGTTTCGAAGGAAAAGATGCTGCGTCTATTGCCGCTGCAGACAAAGCGGATTTCGCGAAATACGAAAAGATTAAGGTAGAATTCGTAAAGCGTGTTGACGGGGTGAAGGATGAAGCGGCACAATTCAACGCTTTCTTAACAACGTTCAAAGCGAACAAGGAAATTTTGGCAATGGCTTTGGGTAACGATTTTACCACGGAGCAATTGGCGGCTTACGATCCAACCGATGATGAAGGGAAGGCAGCAAAGGGAATGGTTCTTAACCTAATGATGCGCGGCATTAACTTGGAAGAATATGCTAGTTATTACAATACTCAATTGGAGTATTCTTACAACGTAGATTTCAATCCGCGTACCATGGTGGGTGACGATTACAGCAATCCTCGTGAGCGGAACTACGGTAACAATCACATAGATGGACCAGAAGCGCTTCACGGAACACACGTTGCAGGTATCGTAGGCGCTACGAACAACGGAACGGGTATGGATGGCATTTGCAAGACAGCGCAGTTAATGATTATTCGTTGTGTGCCAGACGGAGACGAGCGCGATAAGGATGTTGCGAATGCCATTCGTTATGCGGCGGACAACGGTGCTCGTGTAATTAACATGAGTTTCGGAAAATCTCATTCTCCGAATAAGGATGTTGTAGATGAAGCGGTAATGTACGCTGAGTCTAAAGGAGTCTTGTTGGTTCACGCTGCGGGTAACGATGCGAAGGATATAGATTCGAAAGACAATTTCCCAACGCCACGTTATGCAAACGGCAAAACTTGTTCTACTTGGTTGGAAATTGGCGCGAGTGACAATTCATTGGAACACTTGTCGGCAGATTTCTCTAACTACGGCGACAAGACCGTTGACATTTATGCTCCAGGTGTAGATATTTATGCAACGCTTTTAGATAACACATTCGGCCCATTAAGCGGAACAAGTATGGCTTCTCCGGTTACTGCTGGTGTCGCTGCGGCCATTCTTTCATACTACCCGAACCTTTCTGGTAAAGAAGTTCGCGAGATCATTATCAAGTCTGGTATCTCTTACAAGAAGCAAAAGGTTGTAATGCCAGGTGATGAAGAGAAGAAGATTAAATTCGGAAAGCTTTCAAAGACTGGTAAGGTTGTAAACCTTTACGAAGCTGTGAAATTAGCTGAGAAGATGTCGAAGTAACTTTTTGATAAGACAACGAAAAGGCCGGGTGAGCGGCCTTTTTTTTATGACTTAAAATCTATCACCGAACAAAACGAATACGTTTTGTGTGATCCGTTTTTGATTCCAATTTTCGTGTAATAGGGTGTGAGGATAATCTTGCGATGACCGTGACCTGGTATATTGTTGTCAACCATCAATTGCATAACAATATCAAGCGCTCCGCTGAATCCGTAGCTGCAACATTCTCCGTTGTAACCTGATTTGCAGGTTTTTCTATTATGCCCAATCGCTCCTGATTTGCCTGACTCGACACACCAACATTTAGCTAACTCATACATCTCGGTGTCGAATACGAGCGGTTTCAATGGCTTCATGGCGTTCAATTCTGAAATGAGAGAAGTTTTGTCCTTGGTATAAGACGCATCATAAGCGAAGCCTGTCTTCTTCTCGTCGTATTTCGCCACATAATTCTTCGCGAATTGTTTCGGATACATGCGCGCTAAGTTGATGAGTTTTATGACATTCTTTTCTTCGGAAGAAAGCTGTGTGATAGACTTTGCCGTGTTTGCTGAATCGAGCTGGGCTGTAGTGAAAGCTTGAGCGTTTGCGTTCGAGCAAATTGCACTTCCAACTATAACCATGAATACCGATAAGGCTTGAACAAATTTTAATTTCATAATAAAAGTATTAATGCAAGTACACAAATAACCAAACCTTGAATCTTTCTTCGGTTGAGTTTCTCTTTGAAAATAAAAACCGCGCCAATTGATCCAATTACCAAGACTAACAGATTGTTGATCGGCAATATTGTGCTCTCGGGCATCCAACCGCTGTGGTACAATTCAACAAGAAAGAAAATTGATCCGTAGTTCACTAATCCTAGTAATGTTCCAGTTCCCAATTCCTTTAAAGGGAACTTTTCCTTTCGAAAAACGAGTTTGTAAATCAAGATGCTTATTCCAATAATTCCCGCTCCCATGAAGGGCATGCAAGTAAACAACGAAAGCTCATTCTGATTCGTGGTGAAGCCTTGAAAATACGCAATGCTGAAATCGATGCTCGTGCTTCCAAGCATAAGCACAACCGGATACAAGAGCATGTTTTTGCTCAACTTGCTTTTTCTGTCTACGCTGAAGAGGTACAATCCGAACATGGCAATAAGTAGCGCTATGGCTTTCAACAGCGTGATTTCTCCTTTCCCCAAAAAGGCCAAAACAATAACGGCTAAGACCAACGACATCTTCGAACTGAGCGTGGCCATGGCAATTCCAGACTTTTTTGCTGTAATGGCCATGAAGTAAAAAACAGAAATGAAGAGCGAACCCATGATGAGTCCAGCAACACTCCAAATCGGAAACTGCAAAGTGCTGTGAATAGCTTCGGGCACATTCGGGACGAAGAAAATTCCACAAGAAAAGGCAACGATGTAGTTGAACACTATGGTCTCGAAAATCTTCGCTTCAATTTGTTCAAAATATTTGAAGAGCCAATAGATTGCGGCGTTCGTGATGACGCTAAAAATGAGGTAGATCATTTGTTTACAGTGACAGTTAAATGATCTACTCCGATGTACTTTTCAGAATAGGGCTTACCCTTTTGAAGGGGTGCTTTCAATCCGGTTTCAATGTTTTTGTTGGAAGTGAATACGCGCATTTCGTCCCACATGCCGCTTTCAATAAAGGTATTTAATATTCCAGCGCCGCCTTCAACCAAGATGCTTTGAATGTTCGCGGCATGCAAAACACGCATCCATTCTTCCACGCCCGATTTTTCAAGTGGAAGAATTTCGCAGTTGTATCTTGCTTGAACTCCGTTGCCCACCAAGGCAATGGTTCGCGCTTCGTTGTTGAACAACTTAAGCTCTTCCGGAAGGCATCCTTTTTCATCTATCACAATTCGAATCGGATTTTCACCTTCTACCAAACGCACCGTCAATGCCGGATCGTCGTTAAGCGCTGTTGTTGGTCCAACTAAAATCGCCTGTTCTAAACTGCGCCACTGGTGCACCAACTGTCGCGATTCAGAAGAAGAAATAGGGAAGGAGCCGCGTTCGTTTTCTTCACGAATCTTGTCCATGAATCCGTCTGCGGTTTGTGCCCATTTCAAAATAATATACGGACGTTTTTTTTCATGGAAGGTGAAGAATCTGCGATTCAAGAATCGACAATCGTCTTCAAGTATTCCTTCGATTACCTCAACGCCATTGGCCTTCAGGTGTTCAATGCCTCTTCCGTTGACTTCGCTAAAAGGATCGCGTGTGCCTACAACCACGCGAGGAATTCCCATTTCAGTAACGAGGTTTGCGCAAGGTGGAGTCTTTCCAAAATGTGCGCAGGGTTCGAGGGTGACGTAGAGCGTGCATTCCTTCAAAATGCTTTTGTCTTCTACGTAGCGAATGGCTTCAACTTCTGCGTGGGGTTCGCCGTAAGCGGTGTGATATCCTTTGGAAATAATTTCGTCGTTGTGCACGATTACGCATCCCACCATGGGGTTGGGAGCCACCGAACCCATTCCGTACAAGGAAAAGTCGAGGGCTATTTGCATGTATTCTTCGTGACTCATTCTGCTAATTTATCTGCAATTCCTTGCGCGGCAATCCA
>CAMCUG010000169.1 GCA_945878835.1 Chryseobacterium gleum
ATTCTATTAACGAAGGAGAATTTCAAAACTTCTGATCAGTTCGTGAACGAACTTCAACAAAGACAAACCGATCTTGTTATTCTCGCCGGTTTTCTTTGGTTAGTTCCATCTTGCTTGGTAAATGCTTTCGCTGACAGAATCATCAACATACACCCTGCCTTGCTTCCGAAATTCGGAGGAAAAGGTATGTACGGACATTTCGTGCATGAGGCGGTGCATGAAGCGCAAGAGCGTGAAAGTGGCATCACAGTTCATTTAGTGAATGAACAATTCGACAAGGGCAAGATTCTCTTTCAGGCGAAGGCCAACGTTGAAAATTGTTCAGCAAGCGAAATTGAACAGAAAGTTCGCGCACTCGAGATTGAACATTTCCCAAAAGCTATTGAAAACTTTATTTCGAAAATGTAATTTGTTACAAGCTTATGGGGCGTAATTTCGTCCCATGAATTGGGTAGAAATTGGTTCTTGCTTCATGGTCTTGTTCGCCGTAATTGACATCGTTGGCAGCATTCCCATTATTCTCGACACTCAAAAGAAAACAGGTAAGATTCAACCCTTACTAATAACCTTGATTTCGTTGCTTTTGATGGTCCTCTTTCTATTTGCAGGAGAGTCAATTCTCAGCGTTTTCGGAGTAGATGTCTATTCATTCGCTGTTGCTGGCGCATTTATCTTGTTTTTCATTGCCTTGGAAATGATTTTAGGGATTCGCATTTTTAAACAAAAGGAAACTTCGTCTAGCGTAGCCGCCGTAATGCCTTTGGCATTTCCAACCATTGCTGGTGCTGGGACCATTTCAACGCTCATAGCGCTCCGAGCAGAGTATCAGAGCATAAACATAGTCATTGCTGTTCTTTTAAATATGCCCATTATTTTCCTTGTATTGAAATTAACCAATCGCATTGAACGCCTTTTAGGTCCAAATGGACTTGCTATTCTAGAGAAAATGTTCGGGATTATTTTGTTAGCTATTGCATTGAAACTATTTAGTAAAAACATTGGATTTCTTTTTCCTCATTAATATTTCAACATGAAAAAAATCTATCACCTCGCAAATTGCGGAACCTGCCAGAATATCATCAAAGAGCTAAGTCCTCTTCCAAAAGGAACCGAACTTCAAGATATAAAAACCTCTTCGATTACTGAAGAGCAATTGAGCGAAATGCACGCCCTTGCTGGTAGTTACGAAGCCTTATTCAGTCGTCGTGCGTTGAAGTACCGTGCATTAGGTTTGAATGAAAAAACGCTTTCTGAAAAAGAATACAAGAAATATATTCTGCAGGAATACACTTTTTTGAAGCGCCCAGTTATGGTCTTCAACGACCAAATTTTCATTGGCAACGCTCCTAAAACGGTTGCAGCGGCCCAGGCATTTCTCCAAAAGAAATAACTCTGCCCTGTGGCACAAAACAAGAACCTCGGTGCTCACCTTGCTTTATTCGCCGTAGCGCTTATTTATAGCGCGAACTACCTTATAGCCAAATGGGTCATGCCAAATCCTATTGGCCCGAATGCATTCATTGTTCTGCGTGTTTCCGGAGCATTAGCCCTTTTCTTTTTGGTTTCATTTAAGTTCCTCGAACTTCCGAAACTTCGAGACGTTCCTCTTTTTCTATTTTGCGGATTAACCGGCGTTGCTACCAACCAATTGTTCTTCTTCAATGGTCTCGCACTTACAACGCCTGTGAACGCTTCCATTATTATGTGTACCAATCCCATCTTAGTTGCCATACTTTATTTTGTTGGGAAAAGGAAGTGGCCGTCGCTCATGACCACTGCGGGGATACTTCTGGGCTCCATTGGAGCCCTCGGGATTATTCTCCTGCGCGCGCCGTTCGAGGCCAGTTCCGATTACCTGAAAGGAGACTTGTATATTCTAATTAACTCGCTTTCCTATGGGCTTTATCTAACTACTGCCCCTAGACTAATGAAAAAATACAAACCCATTACTGCAATTACATGGGTCTTTGCCGCTGGATTAATTTTCATACTTCCCATTGGATTTTCAGACGCAAGTGCAATTGCGTGGGGAACGCTAACTCCATTGCATTGGCTCAGTCTAGCGTTTATTGTTATTGCTGTAACCTTCCTAGCCTATCTCTTGAATATTTACGCGCTAAGCAAAGTTTCTCCAACAGTCACCAGCGCATACATATACTTGCAACCTTTATTGGCCGGAGTGTTCGCGTTTTTATTTGCTGGAATAGGGAACCAAGACCACACAGGAAGCATCACCTTAGAAAAGATCTTGTTCGCTCTGCTCATTTTCGCAGGCGTTTATCTAGTTGGAAAACGTAACGATTAAAACGACATTTCCAATCCGATAGAAGGAAGCATTGGAAGCTGATTCACACGTTTAGAGGTTACACGATCAATGTAAAAGACATTGGCTCTGTTGTAAGCGTTGGTCAAGCCGAAGTTCATCTCCAAAGTAGATTTCTCCCACTTAAATGTCTTGCGAATATTCGCGTCTAAACGGTGATACCAAGGCAGCCTTCCTTCATTCAAAGGAGCGTATTGAATTCCCAAAGTACTCGAGTTTGTGTAGATGTAATCGGTTGAAATTCCACCGGTCAAGGTTGGGGGTTCGTAACCACCTTGCGTTTGTGTAAATGGAAGTCCACTTCCTAAGTTCCAACGAGCGCTCATCTCCCAAGAATCATTCTTTCCCCATGAATGCGAAGCAACCACGTTCACGTTGTGTCTGCGATCGAAGACCGGGTCATACCAACGCAAGCCGTCCCAACGATCTACGTTCATAATCGAATAAACCACATTCACATTCGAGTGTTTCGTAGCGTATTTCAACACCACATCAATGCCCTTCGCAAATCCGCTTTCCAAAATAAAATCTTTGCGAAGCAACTCTGGCTTGTCCTGATTATCTGCGTCGTCTGGGAAAATCTTATTTCGGTTTGTATTAGTGACTTGCTTAAAATTTCTGAGATATCCTTCCACATTTAAATTCAACTCATCAGTGATGTCGAATTCAAAGCCTGCAACCAAATGCGATGCTTTTTGCAACGAGTTTGAAACATCTTTCACCGATCCATCTGGACGAGTTATTGTATTTTGAATTTCATCTGGACTCGCCAAGAAACCGTAGAACAGATTCACAATATCTCTGTCGCTATTGGTTGCCATCAGATTCTGAGAATACAATCCGGCCGCAGTCTTCAAACGCAAGCGCTCGTTAACTCTGTACTTCATACCTATGCGTGGCTCAGGTGAAACAGCAGACAACGCGCTGTAATACTGCATGCGGAATCCTGGTTCGATAATTAATTTCTTCCTGTTGTATTTGTACGAAATAAAACCATTCAATTCGGTAGTGTTTTGCTCAATGTCTATGCGAACTCCAAGTGGATTAAACGTATTGTAGTTGGTTGAAAATCCAACTACTTCAACGCCGTACTTAATTGCATCTTTTCCAAGGCTGTAATTGAAATCCAATCCGAAATTGAAAGATGTAATTCCGCTTTTACGATCGGCTACCGATTCTTCTTGAAGCAGAATGTTGTACTTGCTCCATGCGAAATTTCCATTTATCAAAACCGGCGAGCTCGTTGGAACAACCACAAAGTTTCCACCCGCACCTACGTTCTTCCAATTCAGATTAGACAACGCCTGATACTTTGTTACCTTATCGTCGAATGAAAATCCGAATAGGTTGAATTTGCTCCCGTTCGAACCACCGAACGATAATTTTCCATATAAATCGGTGTAACTAAATGGCAATCCGTTTCCGTCGTTAACAAACGGATAAACCCGCGGTGAGGTCTTGTCCAAGTAGCTGTTCTTCGCGCT
>CAMCUG010000170.1 GCA_945878835.1 Chryseobacterium gleum
GAACTTCCAACTAAATAAACGGTATCATTCACAACTAACAAATCGTTGCACACTTCAAACTTGTTAGTTCCAACAGTACCCCCACCGGCATATTGCCCTAAAACATTGGCTCTGTGTAACACCCACTCCTGCTCTCCAAATCCAAAGTCCGTTGTTTCGCCTGCAAGCGTATAGCCTTCCGAATTCGAATGAGCTGCGTTGTACCACATGTTGAAATTGAAGACATTGTAAGTCTCCGTATTTACTGTTCCATCTAAGTTGAACGCACAAGTATATGGATTGCGAAGTGCTCCATTCAAAAATTCTCCCGCCACAAAAACGCCGTAACTCCAAACTTGCAAATCGTGCCCTTGAACACCCCATCCGGGAACTACAAATGACTGCAGTGTGCTTCCTGCCGCATCCAATTTAAGCACGCTGTAATTCGCGTAAGCGCCTTCATCGTGATTATTCAATACATACAATTCACTGTTGTAATATTCCAACGCTGCATTGCTGTTCGCTCCAGTTGGCTCAAGAATAATTGGCGCAGAAACGCCTCCTATTTCATTCATAGAATACAACACAACCAATTCTTCTCCCGATGGAAAAAATGAATTTGTTACGACCCAAATATTTCCTGAATCATCAATTACCATGTTACGCGCTTCGTCCCAAACTCCTTCACCAAATTCTTGCGACCACATTAAATTTCCATCTGCATCTACCTTTCCAACTAAATTCTTGTAACCTATTACAGAGTTACTCAACACCATTCCGCAGAAATAAATACTTCCATCTGGTGCCACAGCAACATCGTTGCCGCGTTCAATTCCTATTCCACCGATATTAAAGGTCCATTCGCAATCAAGTGATGCGTTCATCTTCGATAAATACACATCTGTCTGCGATCCTGCCTCTCCGCCTGTTGTTCCAACAGTAACGAAACCTCCAGAAGGATGCGTAACTATTGAAGCGTATTCATCGGAACCCAAACTTCCGTAACTGTGCACAGCAGGCTGCGCGAAGCTCGCATGGGCGCATAGGAGCGTTACAATTAAAATGATGAATTCGAATTTCTTCATGAATTATTTTTTTATCACTGCGCGAATTTCCATTACTTGCTCAAGTAACTCTTCCAGTTTATTTAATTGAAGCATGTTTGCTCCATCGCTTAAAGCAACAGCTGGATTTGGATGTGTTTCAATAAACAAGCCATCGACACCAATAGCGACAGCAGCCTTAGCAATGACTCCAATAAGTTCAGGCTTTCCTCCTGTAACACCGCTGCTTTGATTGGGTTGTTGAAGCGAATGCGTGCAGTCCATAATCGCTGGCGCGTATTCTTGCATAACAGGAATCCCGCGGTAGTCAACCACTAAATCTTGATATCCGAACATGGTTCCGCGCTCGGTTAACCAAACGTTGTTGTTTCCCGCTTCCTTCACTTTATTCACTGCGTGCTTCATGGATTCAGCAGAAAGGAATTGTCCTTTTTTAATATTCACAACTTTTCCCGTTGCAGCTGCCGCTTGAAGCAAATCTGTTTGTCGACATAGGAACGCAGGAATTTGTAAAACATCTACATACGCCGCAGCCATTGCAGCTTCGTCCGCTGCGTGAATATCTGTTACGGTTGGAATACCGAACGTCTTTCCTACCTTCTGAATGAGCTCTAAACCAATTTGATCACCTAATCCCATGAACGAATCAAGACGTGAGCGATTCGCTTTTCTATATGACGCCTTGAACACATAGGGCATTCCCAATTTGTCTGCTATCTCTTTTACACGTCCGGCAACTTCCATTACTAAATCTTCTCCTTCAACCACACACGGACCAGCCAAAAGCACGAGTGATTTGGTCTGCGCCATTTTCATTATATCTTCACTATTCATTGTCTTTCTTTTTTTGTTTTGAATAAATAACTCAACTGAAGTGACGCGCTGATTTCTTTCGCCTCCTTGAAAAAATATCCCGGTAAATTCGATGTTTGAAAACCGAAATAAAACTGATTCGCAATTAACCATTGCACGCCCATTCCCAATTTCCAATTGCCGTAGGCACCGTTTGAGACATTCAAAGAAGCAATACAATTGCTTTTCGGCATGTACATAATTCCCAAAGTAGCCAAGGGCTTCATCGGCGCTGCAAACATTTCCAATCCAGCTGTCAATCTTACTTTTTCATTCCAACGATAAACAGAACGCACGTAAAAGGAACCGCGCAGTGGTCTCCAAAAAGAAACGTTCCGAGAAGTGGTAATCAACGTATCTGCAAATCCTGAAGTTCCATTCAACAAAGAGTCGCCGTTCAATATTGCATTTAAATCAACTCCCGTCCAAGTGAATGTTGAATCAAATGAAACCACTTCGCTTTGTCCGTTCCAATTCACCCAACCTAAATTTCGCACACCGAGTGTATTCCAAACTTCCTTCTTGTCAACACCTCTGTCTCGAACAAAATTGTATTCTCCGTCTATGCTGAAACCAATTCCATTTCCATTCGGTCTTGCCGCTGCGGAATGAATGTACTCTCCAGAGTAATCGAGCTGCAGCGTATCGGCATTTTGCGAAGTGTAAAAAGATGAGGGGGGAAACAAACTAAATTGCTGATAGGTTAATCCATTTACCATGGAAATTCCAATAGAACTAAAGGTGCGCTTGTCGTAAATTCCAAAACCAATGGATTGAAATCCTTGCATTTCTCCTTGAATAGAACTCAACGAAACACGCTTGCCTTGATAATTCACATTTCCGTTACTGATTAAACCGAAGGCATCTTTCGAGATTCTTCCACTTCCAAAATATCCCTTTCCAACTTGAATATACAAGTCGAGCATTTCACTTCCAAACAAACTGTCTCTTCCACCGTAATAACGTGCTCTGACATTTGCATTGCCTCCGAACACTCCAAGGTCTGTCATTCCTGCAACTGCAGAATTTCGTGCTTCAGCTGTAACTGTTCCACCAACAATAAATGGCTTTACGAGTTCCTTCGTTAGAAAAGTACTACCCGCTGTTGCGCTTCCTTGAATATCTAATATTCCACGAAATGCCTTTCCTGTTGAATCAGATTTCGTTAACCACAAATAGGATGTCTGAGCGAACGATGCGCTTCCGAAAACAATAAATGATATTGCTAAAATTAATTTTCTCATTGAATTTCAGCATTAAAAATAACGCCTGCTTTCACTCGGACGTCTATGAAATAAGAGTTATATAGATTCACCATTTGCGGAAAAGTCGGGGTGTTTGAAATAACCTGCATGATTATTTTGCCTTCGGATTTTATGGCATTCCATTGCAATTCTGAAATTGGAATCTGTAACGATGATGAAGTCGGAAGTGCAAATGCATCAATGCTGTTTCCACTTGACACAATTAAATCTGAAGCTATTAAAACGCCTGATAGGGTGTACAATTTTAATTTCCATTCCATGGGGAATGCATTCTGAATGTCCAACGTTAATGAGCTTACGCGTGCAGCATCTGTGGTCACTTCGACACTTAGTGTGTCGCGCAAAGTGAGCTCACTTGCGGCTATACGCAGAGGCACATCAACAATAAGCTTTGCTTCGGTCAATTGATTTTCGTAGAAGAAGTCGTTTCCATCGCTCACATTTCCGAACGGATTCAATTGCAAATTTCCTTGGAAAGAAATAGCGTTGGGTAAATTCCCCATGAAGGAAGTGATGTTACTATTTCCTTCATTCAGATTAATATCATAGTTGGAAATAGATGCGGTTCCGCCGTTATCGATGGAACGCGTGATGAAGAATGGGTCGTATAAATTTCCTCCGGATAACTGCACTGTATTTCCAG